>JANYLD010000308.1 GCA_025363835.1 Armatimonadota bacterium | reverse complement strand
TCATGGCGGCTTTAATCTCACGCTTGAAGATCATGTCGGACATGAACATTGCGGAGCGCAGAATTCCCCAAGACGGCCGAATCGAGATCCGGCACCAGGGCAAGGAACTTGACCTTCGTGTGAGTACGGTCCCCACCCCCTACGGCGAAAAGGTCGTTATGCGTATTCTCGACAAGTCCGGTACGCAGATCGGTCTTGGCAAACTTGGGTTCATAGAAGAGAACCAGTTGAAGATCGAGGAGATGGTCAGCCAGCCGAACGGTATGTTCCTCTGCACCGGACCTACCGGTTCTGGCAAGACGACGACGCTTTATTCGGTTCTTTACATGCTTAACACGATCGGCGTGAACATCGTCACGGCTGAGGATCCGGTTGAGTATCAGCTCAGCGGAATTACCCAGGTTCAGATGAACCGTAAGGCGGGTTTAACGTTCGCTACCGCCTTGCGCGCCTTCTTGCGACAGGACCCGGACATCATCATGGTCGGAGAAATCCGTGACCTGGAGACGGCAGAAATCGCGATAGAAGCCTCGCTTACGGGACACTTGGTCCTTTCCACCCTGCACACGAACGACGCTCCATCTGCCACTCTCCGCTTAATTGACATGGGCGTTGAGCCTTACCTCATCGCGGCGACCCTAATGGGCGTCCTAGCCCAGAGACTTTCCCGTAAAGTGGATCCCGATCATCGAGAGCCCTATCAGGTGCCGGCCAAGGACTTGCGCCGGTTTGGTTTCGAGTATCCCGATCCGGAAGAGCTCATCACGCTCTACCGGGGCATCCCTCATGAAGACAACCGCATGACCGGCTATCGGGGCCGAATGGGAATTCACGAGCTTTTGACGATGAACGCGGAAATCGCCGAGTTGGTTGTCCGGCGCGCCCCCTTGAATGATATCAAGCAAGCGGCAAAAGCCAACGGCATGAGGGAGCTTCGAGAGGACGGTCTTGGCAAGGTTCTTGCAGGAATGACTGATCCAGGAGAGGTCATGCGCATCGTCTTCACCGCAGGCTATTAATGTTTTGTAATCAAAACATAGGCTTCGGCGCGTCCTATCCTATATCCTATAACCGATACCTATTCGCACTTATATCTAGAGGCCATGAATGAATTCCAGCGATAACGGACCTTCTTCCGCTCCGGGCGGACTGCCGCCTTCTGCTTCAGCAGCAGGGGCGCCACCACCTATGGGGGCCACCGGAGCGCCGCCCCTCAACGCGCCGCCCGTCGCAGGAGAACCGCCTGTTGCCGGAGGAGCCCCACCACAAAGCGCACCCCCCGTCGGCGAGTCCCCGCAACCACCGAAGGTTGAAGTTAAGTCGGCAGGCCCTCAGCCTGTCGAGGACATGCACATCGACGAGTTGCTCCACATCGTCGTGGACCGCAATGCGTCGGACCTGCACATCTGTGCCAACTCCGAACCGGTCATAAGAGAAGACGGCGCTCTCAAGCGCTTGAACTTCGAGAAGATGACCCCGCGCGATTCGCAGCGGATGATGTACGACATCCTCTCGGACGAGAACATCCACAAATTTGAGACAACCCTCGAACTCGACTTCTCCTATACATTGCCTCGACGCGCCCGGTTCCGTGTGAACATCTACCGCGACCGAGGCTCGGTCGCCGCCGCCTTCCGATTGATCGCCCAAAAGATCCCAACGGTTAAGGACTTGAACCTTCCGCCGATTCTTGAGCGGCTCGTCGAGAAGCCTCGCGGCTTAATCCTGGTGACGGGGCCGACCGGTTCCGGTAAGTCAACGTCGCTTGCGGCGATGATCAACACGGTCAACACCACGAAGTCTCATCACATCATCACGATCGAAGACCCCATCGAGTATCTGCATGAGCACAAGATGTCTCTCATCAATCAGCGGGAGTTGGGCGGAGATACGAAGAGCTTTTCGAACGCCTTGCGAGCCTCGCTCCGGGAAGACCCGGATATTCTGCTTGTTGGTGAGATGCGAGACACGGAAACCATTGGACTAGCAATCACCGCCGCAGAAACGGGACACTTGGTCTTCGCAACCCTTCACACGAATACGGCTGCGGAATCCGTGGACCGTATGATCGACGTTTTCCCTCCCGGCCAGCAGGAACAGATTCGCGTCCAGCTCGCCAACAACATCATGGCGATCATTTCTCAGCAGCTCCTTCCTAGAGCCAGCGGCTCCGGCCGTGTGCCGGCGAACGAGATCATGATTGCGACTCCCGCTATCCGCAACCTCATCCGTGAGAACAAGACCCACCAAATCAACTCCATGATCCAGACAAGTGGCGCCGTCGGCATGACGACGATGGACCAGTGTCTGAGAGATATCTATTTGAAGGGGCTTGCGACCTTGGAAGATTGCATGGCGCGAGCGGTCAACGTTGACGAACTTAAGAAGATGATCAACGTTCAACCCGGCAGCGGCCAATCCGGCAATGGACAGCCAGGAAATCGGCGTTAAGATAGAGTAGGTTAACCAACATGCCCGTATACAGCTACACGTTCCGAGATGCAAGTGGAGGCGTTCAAAAGGGAACCGCGGAGGCGGAAAGCGAAGACTTTCTGAGAAAGCGATTCGAAGAGCAAGGCTTTACGATCACTGAAGTTCAGATGATCCGAGCCAAGGCTGCGAAGACCAAGTCGTACGGCAAAGTCAAGCTCATGAACCTGTCGGTCTTCTGCCGGCAGTTCTCCACCATGATCGACGCGGGCGTATCGCTCGTTCGGTGTCTGGACGTTTTGGGCCAGCAGACGGCCGATCCCAAGCTCAAGAAAATTCTGATGGACATCGGCGAGCGCGTGGAAGGAGGCGAAAGCCTTTCGCGAGCGATGCAGCGCCACCCGAAGGCGTTTAGCAGCTTGTTCATCGGCCTTGTTAAGGCTGGAGAAATTGGCGGCGTTCTGGAGGAATCCCTTCAGCGTCTCTCCCACTTCTTGGAGAAGGACGTCGAGCTGCGCCGAAAGGTGAAGGCAGCCATGACCTATCCGGTCCTCGTCTTCACCATGGCCATGTTGATCACCGGCTTTCTCGTGTACTGGTTCGTGCCGCAGTGGATTGCGATTCTTACGGACCTTGGCATTAAGGGGGATGACCTCCCAACTCCAACCAAGATTTTGATCGCGATTTCCGACATAGTCGTTCACGACGGTCTCATTGCGATCGGCTGCGTTATCGCGCTGATCTTCGCCTGGAAATTGTTCGTCGGTACTCGCTTCGGGCGTCGTGTGGCAGATAGGATCCGGTTGAAGCTGCCGGTCTTTGGCAAGCTTCATCACAAGATCTGCTTGGCCCGATTCAGCCGAACGATGGGAACCCTTTTGACCTCTGGCGTTCCAATCTTGCAGGCCATGGAGACCGTGGCGGGCACGGTGGGTAACTCGGTTATGGCCGACGCGGTGCTGGAAGCTCGGGCAAGAATTCGTGAAGGAGATCGAATCGGCGATCCGCTTGAGGAGTCTCGGCTCTTCCCGCCGATGGTCGTCCACATGATCGGAGTCGGTGAAGAATCGGGATCTCTGGACTTTATGCTGCAGAAGATCGCGGACTTCTATGAGAACGAAGTTGAGGCTGCACTCGCGAGCTTGACCGCAGCACTCGAGCCAATCATGATTGTCGGTCTCGGCTTCATCGTAGGCTTTATCGTTGTGTCGATGTTTATGCCGCTCGTTAAGGTCATCCAGTCGCTGTCGTCTGGAAGCGACGATACCGATAGCGCATCTGCAACCTAGTCGCTGGACTGCCATAATATCGGTAAGGGCGTCCGGGCC
>JANYLD010000242.1 GCA_025363835.1 Armatimonadota bacterium | reverse complement strand
GCAAGCTTTGCTTGGTCGTTCGGCGCGAACCGGACGGGCTCCACATTTACACCCACATCGGTACTGGCAACTACAACCCTGTAACGGCGCGCCAATATACGGACTTGGGACTTTTCACCGATGACCCTGACATCACCCAAGACGTTTCCGAACTCTTTAACTACTTGACCGGTTTCAGCCGCCAAACCAACTATCGCACCATCCTCGTTTCACCGCTGAATCTGAGGGAGGGACTCCTAGAGAAGATTCGAAAGGAAACCGCCCTAGGCGCTGGGGGTAAAAAAGCGCGCATCATTTTCAAGGTCAACTCCTTGGTGGACCCAGAAGTCATTGACAGCCTCTATTCTGCAAGCCAGGCCGGCGTCCATGTCGACCTTATCGTTCGGGGCATTTGCTGTCTCCGCCCGGGGGTAAAGGGACTCAGCGAGAACATCAAAGTCGTCTCGATTGTCGGCCGATTTCTTGAGCACAGCCGAATCTACTACTTCGAGCAAGGGGGCCACTCGGACGTTCTCATCGGCAGTGCGGACGTCATGCGACGCAATCTCGACAGGCGGATCGAAGTGCTCGTCCCCGTGCGGGCCAAGAAGCATAAGAAATATCTTCGAGAGGGGGTTCTCGAGATTTGCCTGAAGGACACCTTTGGCGCCTGGGACCTGCTCCCTGACGGTCGCTATTTAAAGAGGAAGCCGGCTGGTAACCGCAAACCCTTCAGCTCCCAAGCCTACCTGATGTCTCACCCAGCCACCCTGGCGCGTGGAGTGGAAGATGCAATGGAAGCAGACAAATAGGCGCCTTTGGCTTCCTGCAAGGCTGCTAAGCCGTAGTTCTGCTGCGAGCTCACTGCTCCGAAGTCCACAGGGAGAATTGCAGTGTTTCACAGAGCAAGAAGTGTTACCGGCATTTTTAAGGGGGAAGCTTTAAGCTTTGTGTGCCAATACATCGTAATGGGTGCATAAGGCGCCCGCTACGGAGGCAGGACTAACAATATGAAACGCAATATGCGACGAGCTTTTACCCTCGTCGAAATTATGATCGTCGTTCTGATAATCGGCATTTTGATGGCGATCGCGGTACCGAACTTCATCCAGGCGCGGCAGACGAGCCGAATGAACAGCTGCATCGCAAACCTGAAGCAGATCGACTCTGCCAAGGAGCAGTACGCAATGGTCGCTAAGCTCAGCACGGGCGCCACGGTCCTTTCGACCGACATCGCTCCCACGTACATCAAGAGCTACCCAAGCTGCCCCGGCGGCGGTGCGTACACGATCAACACGGTCGGTACCAACCCCGTCTGCAGCCTCGCAGCCGCTCCTGATCTTCACGTTCTTCCGTAAGTCCGATTCTCTGGAAACAAGGTTCTTCAAAACGAGCCGGTCCTTTAGGGCCGGTTCGTTTTCGTCGTTGGCTGGGTGAATTAAATGCGTTGCCAACATCTGTCCGCCCTTCGGCCCGCTCTTCTCTAGGCCGGTTCAACGTCTAGAAGAAGATGATTGATGGGGAACTGGATCAGGGCGAACTTGACAGCGGGCTCAAGGAGCTCATGGCCCGGAACGTGGAGACGATCTCCAAACTGGAAGTTGCCACCCAGAATCAGCGCACGGCCAGCGACTCGTTTGCAGATTCTGTGGCTCGGTTCTGCGGGACGATGACGTTCGTTTACCTTCACGTCGCTCTCTTTGGATTCTGGCTCTTTTGGAACTCGCCCTGGCTGACTCCAAAATCGGCACATTTTGACCCTCCGCCCTTCCAAATCCTGAGCACCGTGGTCTCGTTGGAAGCCATCTTCCTCTCCACCTTCATCCTCATCAGTCAGAACCAGCAGCAAAAGTTGGCGGATCGGCGCAACCACCTCGATTTGCAGATCAACATGCTGGCCGAGCAAGAAAACAGCCAGATGTTGACCATGTTGCAGCAATTGATGGCCGCTCATGGATTGGGAACGCACAGCACCGAAGTGCAGATATTGCAGCAGGCTACCGATCCGGAAGCTTTGTTCGAGCAGATCGAGCAGGTGATCGAGGCCGGCCCAATTGAGAGCACAGAGGAAGAGGACGAGGCGACTTAAGGTATCCCCAGATTGCTCGACAGGCCCTTGGTCCCGCGTCCAGCAAAAATGCGTTATTCTGGCTATTGATTCAATGTCTCCGTAGGAGAGGGTGAGATAAATGGCACAACTTACTTTGGCGGGTGCTAACGGCACCAACACGACAGTTAATGACTCTGATGTCGACGCCTTGAAGCGCTCGTTCAGAGGAGACCTTCTGCAGTCCGGAGACGCTGGCTACGATGAAGCCCGGTCCATCTGGAACGCCATGATAGACAAGCGGCCAAGCTTGATTGCTAGGTGCAAGTCCACCGGCGACATCGTGGAGGCGGTACGATTTGCCAAGGCCCATGACTTGCTTGTGGCGGTCCGGGGCGGCGGCCACAACATCGCGGGGAACGCCTCATGCGAGGGCGGAATGGTGATCGACCTGTCCGCAATGCGAGCGGTTGCCGTCGATCCGCAAGCTCGAACTGCAACCGCAGAGCCGGGAGTTACTCTCGCCGAGTTTGACAAAGCGACTCAGGAGCACGCGTTGGCGACTCCGCTCGGAATTAACTCGACGACCGGCATCGCTGGTCTCACGCTTGGCGGAGGCTTTGGCTGGCTGTCTCGCAAGTTTGGGCTGACGATCGATAACTTGATAGAAGCGGAGGTCGTGACGGCCGACGCCAGGGTCGTAAGAGCTTCTGAGTCCGAGAATCCTGACCTCTTTTGGGGCATTCGGGGCGGTGGCGGCAACTTTGGGATCGTTTCTTCGTTTAAGTACAGGCTGCATCCAGTCGGCCCCGAAGTCCTGTCTGGATTAATCGTCCACCCGTTTGCCGAGGCCGAAAAGCTCTTGAAGTTTTATCGCGAGTTCACTCAAAAGGTCCCGGACGACGTCACGATCTGGGTGGTGATGCGCAAGGCCCCACCGCTGCCTTTTTTGCCCGAAGAGTGGCATGGGAAGGAAGTTCTAGTCTTCGCGGTCGTGTGCGCGGGCGATCCCGACACTTGTGGCGAGGCGATCAAGCCTTTGCGCGAGTTCGGTAATCCCATCGCGGACGTGATTGGAATGAATCCTTTTGCCAGCTTCCAGCAGGCATTTGATCCGTTGCTCACACCTGGAATGCGTAATTACTGGAAGTCGCACGATTTCAACAATTTGCCGGACGCCTTCATAAATGAGATCATAAAGTCGGTCAACAAGTTGCCGAGCGGCCACTGCGAGATATTCCTGGGCCAGATGGGTGGGGCAACCAGCCGCATTGCGCCCGAAGCGACCGCCTACCGAGACCGCGACGTCAAGTTCATCATGAACGTGCATGGTCGCTGGGAAACGGCCGGAGAAGACCAGGCTTGCGTGGCGTGGGCCCGAGACATTTTCAACGCGGCAACCCCTTACTCGACCGGCGGTGTGTATGTCAACTTCATGACAGCGGAGGAGTCGGATCGCGTGAAGTCAGCCTACGGCTCAGGATACGACCGTTTGCTCGAATTGAAGCGCAAATACGATCCTGCGAATCTGTTCTGCGGTAACCAGAATATCAAGCCCTGAGTGGGCGGCGAGCCGGCTACCAAAGGTCGGCTCGCCTTCTCGATTCTGACTCGCGGGCTATGCCAAGCCATTGTCGCAGAAAATCGTAAATGGTCCCCGATGCTCAAAGACGGAGGCTATGTCTGCGGGAACGATGTCGCCAGTCTGGCTAAGTAACGCGAGAATCGCATCGTAGGTAGCGGAGTTCACATAAACTTCCACTCCCGAATCCTTCTGCGTGTGCTCGGTAACCACCGTGGTCGGGGGCGCCGTCCGCAATTGTTGGTACACATATCTCATTCCTTCTCAGAGTGTGCAAAGCGGCACGCGGTTCGCCGCGTTGGAAAATGAGGATGAAAGGGCGCATTTCAGGCGGCCCGAAATTACGGAATGAGGGAAGGCCACAAACGACTTGGATCCGTGGCTGAAATGATTGGGGTGGCCATTTTTAAGAACAATCTGAACCGGAAGGGTTTATATTCACTCCAGACTGAGCAACCCACTAAGAATTGGCCGGCCCTGCCGCTAGGCCTGCGCAGCTCCCACCGAGATGCTCTGCTTCGGTGGCCGGAAAAGTTCCGCCTGAACTTGGGGCTCCTCGGACGGTTCAAATCCAAACCTCGCCAGCCAGAGACGTAAGCGAATGGCGTCTTCCGGTTGTTTCGCGTACGGCATCGCGTTCCCGCAAAGGGCGATGCCGTGAACATCGGCGAGTTGGCATAGCGTGTCTAAAGCTTTCGAAGCCTCGCCGTTGCCGCTCTTGTCCTTCGGCCACGATTGCAGTTTTTTTATCCGGACGCAGCGGTCGCTCTCGGCATTGAGTTCTACGAGGACCGAGAAGCCTGGGGAAGCCGCCAGCCAATCTGAAATAAATTTCTCCGTCCGACCGTTCGTGCCCATCACCTTAATAAGACTTGTTTCACAGCTGAGTGGGTCTGGGGTCCGCCAAAGTGCCGACCGCCGCCTGCCGCTCCTTTTCTCACACCTTGCGTCTTTCACTTACACGGTCGTTTGAAGACAACACAAATGCGGCCAACGAATTTAACTTGGAACGAAAAAGGAGACTTGAACTGTGAAGGATGTTTGCCAAGACGACGCACTACTCATCGAACGATTTCAAAAGGGCGATTCAACCGCCTTCAATACTCTGATCTCGAAGCATCAGGCCCGGGCTTACCAATATGCCTTCCGGCTGACGAGAGACTCAGAGCAGGCCTGCGATGTGGTAGCCGAGGCGTTTGTTCGAGTGTATAAGGCACTTTGCAACTTCAAGGGCGACAGCGCCTTTTCAACTTGGATGTATCGCATCTTGACGAACTGCTTCCTCGATATGCGAAAGAAGGAAAAAAGCCGGCCGTGGACAAGTCTCGATCCTATGGTCCACGCTGAAGATGGCGATTTAGAGCGACAAATCGAAGACCCGAACCTCAGCCCGCACGACGAAGCGGAGTTTTCTGAACGCGAGCGGACCGTTAGCAAGGCCGTCGAGCGACTTCCGGAGTATCAACGGGCGATGATCATGATGTATCACGTGGAGATGCTCAGCTACGAGGAGATCGCCGAAACCCTCGACATCCCGATCGGCACCGTGAAGAGCCGACTGAATCGAGCTCGCCTCTCCTTAAGGGATCTGCTTCGAACCGAACAAGAGCTGTTTACAGCAGCCTAGATTTTCAACTCAGAACTCGGAGCGCGGAGTTCGGAATTTGGAGGGGAGCCCTTCGAGTTCCGAATTCCGCGTTCTGGTCTGAAAGATCCGCGATCCGAAATCCAAGATCCCAGATCCAGGGATGCCGGGGGAGGGACTCGAACCCTCATGAGTTTGAGCTCAACGGTGTTTGAGACCGCCGCGTCTACCATTCCGCCACCCCGGCGTCTTTGTTCAGGTTACCTTTGGAGGCGCCGGAGCGCGTAAATCGTAAATCGTAAATCGTAAATCGCCGGATAGGAATGGGGCTCATTTAGCTAACTGGACCTGATTGCCGTCCGGGGCGATTTACGATTTAGCATTTACGATTTACATTCCGAACAAACGATTTACGGGCGCGCCAGCGCGCTGAAAGTAAACTCCCCCCATGCGAGTGCTGGTTGCCGACAAGTTTGAGAAAAGTGGGCTCGAAGGTCTAGGAGAGATTGGGACCGAGGTTTTGTATGAGCCTGATCTGAAAGATGACTCTCTTGGCGAGCGGATCAAAGCGAGCGGCGCTGAAGTGCTAGTCGTGCGCGGCACAAAGGTGACCGGCGAGATGATGGAAGGATCCAAGCTAAAGCTCATTATTCGGGCTGGTGCGGGATACAACACGATCGATACGGCAACGGGTAGCAAGCTAGGGATTATGGTTTCCAACTGTCCGGGCAAGAACAGCCAGGCGGTGGCCGAGCTCGCGTTTGGGCTGATCTTGGCCTGCGACCGGCGGATTCCGGACAACGTCTCACAGCTACGGGAGGGAAGGTGGAACAAGAAGGAGTTTTCGAAGGCCCAGGGTCTGTACGGACGGACGATCGGCCTCGTGGGCATGGGCTGGATCGGGAAAGAGATGATCCCTCGAGCCAAGGCCTTTGGCCTCACCGTTCTTGTTTATTCGGGCTTCTTTAGTCCGGAAGATGCCGTTGAGGCCGAGGTCGAAAAGGTTGATACGTTGGAGGAGCTGGCCGCTCGGAGTGACATTGTTTCCGTGCACACGTCTTTGCGGCCCGATACCCGTGGGTTACTGGGTGAAGCGTTCTTCAATGCCATGCGGCCGGGGGCGATCTTTGTGAACACAAGCAGGGCCGAGGTTGTCGATCAAAGCGCCCTGTTGAAGGCTATTGACGAGAAGGGAATTCGGGCCGGGCTGGACGTGTTTGACGACGAGCCCGCGGTCGCCGAAGGTTCTTATGAGGGGCCCTTAAAGACAAATGAGAAGATCTACTGCACGCACCATATCGGTGCAAGCACGGACCAGGCCCAAGAGGCCGTTGCTTCAGAGGTCGTGCGGATCGTCTCGAGCTTCCAGTCGACCGGACATGCGCCGAATGTCGTGAATGGAGTGTTGGTGCCTTCGGCGTAAAGCGCGGCCATAGGCGTAAACACGGGCCTTCGGCGTAAATGGTAAATGGTAAATCGTAAATCGCCGGACTCCGGGATTCCTGTATGTCCTAGAGGTCCTATATGTCCCATCTCCCCTCCGGACGATTTACGATTTACGATTTACGATTTACGTTCCCTACACGAAACAAACACAAATGCTATTAGCCATTGCCAACCTGAAGAAAGCTTACGGCCCCGATGAGATCCTAACCGGGGTGACGTTTAGAATGAGCGCCCGGGAGAAAGTGGCATTGGTTGGGCGGAATGGAACAGGGAAGACGACCCTTCTCAAGATCATCACCGGCAGGCTAGAGGCGGATAGTGGATCGGTGCAACTTGTTCGCGGGGCGAAGGTTGGCTATTTGCGGCAGGAAGCTCCGGTAACGGCAGGGCTCACGGTTCTGGAAGAAGCGGAGCAGGCCGTTGCCCATCGGCTGGAGCTGAAAGCGCGGATGGAGGAGTTGGAGCTTAAGATCGCGGATCGCGGATCGCTGATCGCGGATCTTGCGGGGAAGGAACTCCAGGCCGGTGAACAGATCGGCCATCCGCGATCCGAGATCCGTG
>JANYLD010000240.1 GCA_025363835.1 Armatimonadota bacterium | reverse complement strand
GTCGGAATCCGCAATTCGCTGCGACTTGATAAGCCCACTTCCGTAATACTGCTGGCCTTCTTGGAAGAAGGGTCTTGACTCACTCGCCAAGCGGGCGAAGCGGCTGAAATCAATGGACAGAATCTGGTTTTCGATGTTTCGGAAGTCCGGATTGACGGTGCCGACAAGCGTCATTTGGTCCGTGACCGGCACTTTCATATCCAGGCCGCCGTTAGCCACATTTCCTTTCTGGTCGGCTCCCTGGTAAGTATAGGGGAGCAGTTGAAGAATCCGGTCTTCTTCGATTTTTGGGAGTTGGACATCGACCCATTTGCCCACGCCTCTGAGGTCTCCGCCTGCGGTGTTCGTGAAGTCATACGCACGATTTGTCCGTGGCATGTAGCGGTCAAAATCGAAGCGAATCTCGTGAGTTCCGGAACCCGGCAGCTTAATGAGCTGCCACGGGATTCTAGCTTCAGCTTCCCAGCCGTCGGCGGTGATCCTGGATTTAGCGACGAAATCTCCCATCCACTCTCGCTTGGCCGCTCTTCCCCCTGCGATGCTAATACCGGTTGCACCCTTTGGATTAATGGTGAAGTGGCTCCAGTCGGTGAGGGCGCCGTAAGGGTCTATGTCGAGTTGAACGGTGTCATCGCCAGGGAGGCTGGCGTTGGTCCGGTATTCCGTGCATTTGATGGTGCTAGGTTGCGAGTCGTGAAGTCGGGCAGCGAAGTAGATGTATTTATCGTCATAACCCAGCCAGAACAAAGCGGGCTCGGGGGCGGGCTGACCGGTCATCCCGTCGACCATGCCTTCGAACTCGGGCACACCCTTCCATTCATCGTCGTTGATGACGCCGTCGATGGTGGGTGGAGTGGCCATCTTGACTGCCTTCGCAGTGTGGTTGGTAGTTGGGTTCTCTGCGAGGACAAAACACGCTGCGAGCAGAAGCAAGGCGAACAGGGACAGGCGCATCGGAGTCGTGTACGCGCAAATGTTCGCCGGTAGTTGCCACATCGGGCCAATAGTCCCAAATTGAGGAGAGAGTGGTCCGTTTGGGAGTGCGTAAGCTTGCTCGCGCTTTTAGCACGCTTCTTATGGCGCGTTGCTGACAGATCGGAAAGCGCGGGCAATCTCGCGCACTCCGAAAACGGACCCGCCCGGGATACAGGTGTTGAGCCTCGGCGTCTATAATCTTAGAGTCTGCGCGCATGCTTCAACTTTTACCGGCGCTGATTTTGCTTCTCCTTAACGGTCCCGCGAACATTGAGCGGATGGCCGAGGGCGGCGCGTTGCCGGCGGCTTTGGCGGCTATTCAGCATCGGATCGACTCGGGCGAGTCGGCCAGCCTTTCGCAAGACCGTGCCGACCGGTTCGCGCTCGCCTCGCTTCTTTCGTTGAGCGGCGATTCCCAAATCTCGCATGCCCTTGTGCGCCTGCTGATCTCGGATCTCGGATCGCGGATCTCGGACCTGCGGGAATCGGATGTGGCGCCCGATGGCCGCTTTTTTCAACTTGAACCCTTAGATTCCGATCAAAGATCCCCGATCCGGGATCCGATATCCGGGATCGCCCAAGAAGGTTTTGCCGAGTCTCAGCGGTCTCGCGATGGGCCGTTCGCTGGTTAGGTTCAATGTCGCCCGAACTGCGTAGCGGGGAGGGCCAGGAGCCAATCAGCGAGAGAACATGCAATTCCTAAGAAAGTTTTTCGACACTAGCAAGAAAGACGTCGAGGCCGTGATGCCCGTCGTCGCACGCATTAACGAGTACGAGCCAGTCTTTGCGGAAATGACAGAAGACCAGCTCAAGGCGAAGACGCCTGAGTTCAAGGCTGCTTTGGCGGACGGCAAGACCCTCGACGATATTCTCCCGGAAGCTTTTGCGGTCGTTCGTGAGGTCAGCAACCGCCTGCTTGGCATGCGTCAGTTTGACGTTCAGATGGTGGGAAGCTCGGTGCTTCACCAGGGGCGAATCGCGGAGATGCGAACCGGTGAAGGCAAGACCTTGGTTGCGGCCGCGCCACTTTACTTGAATGCCTTGGCAGGCAGGGGCGCCCATCTTGTTACGGTCAACGACTACCTGGCGCGACGAGACGCGGTTTGGAACGGGCCGATCTACCACTTTTTAGGCCTCAGCGTGGGCATTATTCAGGGCCAATCGCAGGAGTCCGACGAACTTGGGGGGTCTTACATCTATGAGCCTGGTTGTGACGTCGTGGGTGACCCGCGATATCTCAACATGAGGCCTTGCAGCCGGCGCGAGTCTTATGGGTGCGACATCACTTATGGGACCAACCACGAATTCGGCTTTGACTACTTGCGCGATAACATGGCTTTCAACGAGTCTGACTTGGTGATGCGCGAGCTCAACTTTGCGATCATCGACGAAGTCGACTCGATCCTCATCGACGAAGCGCGAACGCCACACATTATCTCGGGCGCTTCAAGCGAAGACGTGAGCATTTACAAGGTTGTCAACGAGGTCATGAAGCACCTCAATGCGGAGGCTCATTACACGCTGGACAAGAAGAACCAGCAAGCGAGCCTTACCGAAGAGGGCATGGACGAAGTTGAGCGGGTTTTGTCGATCGACAATATTGCGGCGGACCCTCGGATGTTCCACCACGTCAACGCGGCGTTGAAGGCGCACACGCTTTTCGACAAGAACGTGGAGTACGTGGTGCGCGGCGGAGAAGTCGTGATCGTGGACGAGAACACGGGCCGGTTAATGTTTGGCCGGCGCTTCTCTGACGGTCTGCACCAAGCTTTGGAAGCCAAGGAGAACGTGCAAGTCCAGCGTGAGAGCCAGACGATTGCGACCATCACGTTCCAGAACCTGTTCCGCCTGTACCACAAGCTGGCGGGCATGACGGGTACGGCGAAGACGGAAGAAGACGAGTTTAAGAAGATCTATGGCCTCGACGTGGTCACGGTTCCGACCCACCGGCCGATGGTGCGCGCCGACCATCAGGACGTGATCTTCAAGACGGTGGAAGCCAAGTATCGGGCGATCGGGTGGGAGCTTTTGAAGCTCTATTCCAAGCAACAGCCGGTTTTGGTGGGAACCCGGTCCATTGAGATGACGGAGCAGGTCTCGGCGCGATTGACGTCTGAGATGCTGCAGCGCCTGATGGTAGTTCGGCGGCTTCAGGAGATGTTGGAAGTCAAGAAGGAAGTGGCCAAAGAGTTCAGAGATGACGCCAAGAAGATATACGAAACCAACCTCCCAGACATTGACCGCCAGATGCTTGCGAGCTTCCTACCGAAGCTTGGCTTGACTGCGGATGTCAGTAAGGGTGACTGGCATGATTGGGCTCTCGAGTTAATGGGCCTCGACAAGGAGAAGAACAAATCGACGATTGAGGAGGCGCTTAAACACGGTATTCCTCACAACGTCTTGAACGCGAAGTACCACGAGCGGGAAGCTTTGATCATTGCCGAAGCTGGCCGAAAGGGCGCGATTACGATCGCAACCAACATGGCTGGACGTGGAGTCGACATTCTGCTTGGCGGGCGAATTGAAGACGATCTCGTTCGGCAGGCCCGCGGGAACGAGGGTGAGCAGACGGACTACGATTCGCCTGAAGAGGACGAATACGCGGACACCTATGCGACCTACCGCCGGGGCGGGAAGGAGCGAGCGGCGCCCCCGCTGCCTTTAAGCGACACGGAGCGGCGCAAGGCCGCGGAAGAGGTCCGCGAGCTAGGCGGCATGTTCATTTTAGGAACGGAGCGGCATGAGAGCCGACGTATTGATAACCAGCTCAGAGGCCGTTCCGGCCGACAGGGAGATCCGGGCGAAAGCCGTTTCTACGTGTCTTTGGACGACATGCTCTGGAAGATCTTTAACCCGAAGATGCTGGAGAACCCTGCGCTGAAGATCTGGCCGCCCATGGAGCAGGTGGACGCCAAATTCCTTAGCGGGATGATCCAGAAGACGCAGGAGCGGATCGAGCAGCACTTCTTCGAGGGCAGAAAGCATGTTTTGGAATACGACGACGTTTTGAACGCCCAACGCGAGCACATCTACGGCTGGCGGCGCGAGATCATGCTCGGCAAGGACGTCCGCGAAGAGCTCCAGGGCCAGGTGAAGTCCCTCGTGGACGACATTGTCAACAACGCATGGATGGTGGACGACGAGGGCAAGCAGGAGTACGACTACAACGTGCTCTACGAGGACCTCGCAGAAATCTTCCCCATCATCGACTACGCGACGGTTGGAGACTTGCAAAAGCACACTCCGGGGCCGGACCTCGTTGACTTTTGTGAAGGGCTCGCGATTCAGGCTTACAACAAGCGAATCGAGGACATTACCGACGACATCATGAAGCAGGTAGAGCGGCAGGTCATGCTGCACGCTGTCAACGACCACTGGATGCAACATCTGCAGATTGTCGAGTACATCCGAGAGGGCATCAACTTGCGCGGTTACGGCCAAGTCGACCCGCTGATCGCATTTAAGAGCGAAACCTATCACGCGTTCCAAACGACGCTGAAGGACATTCGGGACCAGGCGGTCAAAGCGATCTTCCGAGCGCAACTTCGGTTTGAGGATCAAGATCACCAGCCGATCCCTGAGCCTCAGATGGTGCGGATGGCGAACGCGGCGGCCCCCGAGATTCCAGCCACGGGCGGAACGTCTTACTCGGGCGTTGCCGGCGATGGACAGGGGAACGGGAAGGTTAATCTGGACACCGTAGACTGGTCACGGGTTGGGCGGAACGACCCCTGTCCTTGCGGGAGCGGAAAGAAGTTCAAGTCTTGCCACTATCCGGAGCTTCGGGCGCAGAAAGTCATCTGATCTCGGATCTCGGATCTCGGATCTCGGATCGCGGATCTGGGATCTGGGATCTTTTCAGGGCCGCACATCCATTCACCCCTCCACGCGGGGTGGATGGTCTGGAAACACGCGTGGATGGAACTCGCTTCGCTTATGCCGGTGTATGTGCGGCAGAGAGGAAGGGCTGGAGATGGGGTTCACTATCGGTGGGGCCCGGCAAGAGTGGATTCAGCTAGGCAAGCCCCACAGGTTTCGTCGAACGAATCCGCGGCCAAAAATCTATAGACCGATAATCGAGGCGCGTAACCAGGAAGGGCGACGAGGCATCTAATTGTTATGTTGCCGCTTCTCTGTGCTCTCACCGTCTTGACTGCTCGGCAAGATCAGTCGAAGTTGATCCGCGATTCACTTGAAAAGGAAGCTTCTGCAAAAGGCCTGGTCTTAGCTCCGGATGTTCCGCCGCTCTCGGCGGACGAGCAAGAGTCGACGTGGAGCCCGCCGCGATGGCGGTTTCTAGTGAAGCAGGAATACGTAGGGGCGCCTTGGAAGGTCGACTGCAAGCTCGTTCTGATTCCCGGCGAAAAGGAGAGAGCAGACATGTTACGCTGGCATCAGCTTACGCAGGCTGGCCAGTTTCCTATGCTTCAGCCTGCGCTTAAGGACACGGGACTGACGATGTTCTCTTACGGGTGCCCTCCCGGTCAGGCGATGGCGAAGCCTCAGTTGCCGGTTGGGGTTTATGGAGTGGCGCGGCATTGCATCGTTTCGGTCGAGGTCTCCTATCGTGGCCTGTCGAGTGCTGTACCGACGTTCACGGCCAAGAAGCTGACAGAGGCGATGGCGGAACTTGCGGCCAACATGGCGAAAGAGGCTGAGAAGGTGCCAGATAACGCGTTACGCCGCTAGAGAGGACTCTCGATCCCCTTGAATTTTGTAGACAGTCGCCGGCTACCGGTGCCTCGGCAAGGTCGCGAGACGGCCTCTGGTGTGCTAAGTTTGATGCGCTCCGTCCTGCCGAGGCATCGGTTGCAAGGCGTATTATGGCTTTGAAATCCCAAGGTCCTTACAAATCTTTCTAACTAGGTTATCGTCAATTTCCGAGTGTCTCGGCACGGATGATTTGCGGCCGTTTTGCGGGTTGCCAAACCAGCTGTGATTTGCGCCCTCCCTGACGACTGTGCATCCTTTTGACTTCAAATGCCGAAGGACGTCGCCCCGCTTCACGACGCTCGAAGGTGGATGGTCTCGCGGATGGTCGCTGGACCGAATTCTTCGTCCGACATTCCGCGATTGATTTCCAGCATCTCTTGGAGGGCCTCGTCCAGATTGGATCGAGCTTCTTCAAGAGTGTGCCCCTGGGTGTTCACGCCCGGCAGCTCTTTTATATAGGCTATCCACCATTGCTCCGTCTTAATGAATACGGCGGTTAGGTCCAGCTCTTGTAGGGCCATAAGTTCATTATGCGCTTCTATGCTTCTTGGAGGTAGTCCTTAATCTGCGCGGCCAGTGTCTTGGTCATCGTAGGCACGGCTGCTATTTCTTCGGCTGTCGCCCGCCTTATCCCCTCAACGGAGCCAAACGTGCGGAGCAAAAGACGCTTGCGGCGAGGGCCGACGCCGGGGACCTCTTCGAGGGCGGAGCCGTGCATTCGCTTGTCCCGTAGCTTGCGGTGGTAGGACAGGGCGAAGCGGTGTGCTTCATCTCGGAGGCGGCGGATGAGGACGAGGCCGGGGGAGTTGAGGGGGAGAACGATGTCTCGGAAGCCGTACTCGCGCGGTGCCACGCGATCGTAGTCGTACTCGGCGTCGCGCTCAGCTTTCGTCTTTTTCCGATCCACGATCCCCGATCCGAGATCCGAGATCCGAGATCCGTTCTGCATCGGTATCGCTCTCGGACCGACCGGGCCTTCTAGTTCTACTGCCGTAGATCCCATGCCGTGGAGAGTTGGGTGGCCGTGGTCGATATCCTCGGCCGCGCCGTCCAAGGATAGGTTGATTGCCGGCTCGTCTTCAAGGAGTGCTCCTAGCGGGAGCTGGCGGATGACGTTCTCTGGCTCACCTTGGAGGGAAGCCATTAAGTCCGCGATCCGTGATCCGCGATCCAAGTTCCGCAATTCCGAGTTCGGCGCCCCGAGGTTCGAGTTAGAAACACCTTCGAAGCCCAGGGGCGCAAAGAGGACTTCCATCCGCTTTGCCAACCCTGTCATTGGAACCGTCAACCCTAGCTGATCCCGAGCTTTCAAGGCGGCCGCCAATTGGCCCTTGCCGCCATCGATGACGATCAAGTCCGGGAGGCGGCTGAATTTGGCGTCTCCTTCTGCGTAGGCTTTGAGCCGGCGAGTAATGACCTCGTGCATCATCGCGAAGTCGTTAGGGCTTTCCGGGTGGTAGCGGATTTTGAATCGGCGGTATTGATCTTTGGCCGGCTCGCCATTCTCGACCACGACCATGGAGCCGACCGGGGCCATACCTTGGGTGTTGGAGATGTCGTAGCACTCGACTCGCATGGGCGGGGCGTCGAGGTCCAAGGCTTCTTGGAGTTGCGACATGGCGGTCTCCGACCACTGCTCTTTCTGCTGGATCTCTTGGGCGAACGTAGCGAGGGCTTGCTCGGCGTTGTTGGCGGCCATTTCTACCAAGCGCAACCTGTCTCCACCCTGGGGAACTTCCACGCTGACGGTTGAGCCGCGCTTCTGCTTGAGCCAGGCTTGGACCACCTCTCGCTCCGCGATTTCTACAGGGAGGAGGACTTCGCGGGGGACCTCGGGAGCGTCCGTGTAGTACTGCTTGAGGAACTGCTGGACCGCCTCGCCGGAGGGGGCTTCGCTGGCCCCGTCGAGGATGAATTGTCTCTGGCCGATGAGCTTGCCGCCTCGTATGTAGAGCATCTGGATCGCTGCGCCACGGTTGTCCTTGACTAGGGCGACGACGTCTTGGTCAACTTTTTCGTTGACGAGCACCTTTTGTCGCTGGAGCATGGCCTCGATGGCTTGGACTTGGTCGCGGATCTTGGCCGCCTCTTCAAAATCTTCGGCTTCGGATGCACGCTCCATATCCTTCTTGAGCTCCTGCGCGATGCCTTCCTCTTTGCCCTGGAGGAACCGCTCGACCTTGCTGATGACGGCTTTGTATTCGCTTTTGTCGGCGAGGCCCGCGCAGGGTCCGAGGCAGCGGCCGAGGTGGTAGTAGAGGCAGGGCTTTTGGACCGCTTGGCCGCTCCAGCTCTTGCCGCAGGGGATCAAGGGGAAGACCTTGTGGAGAAGTTGGAGGGTGTCGCGCACGGCGTACGCGCTCGTATAGGGGCCATGGTATTTGCCCCCGCCTCGGCGCGATTGGCGGGTGAACAAGACGCGCGGGAATTTCTCGTCGGTGACGACGACGTAGGGGTAGCTCTTGTCGTCCCGCAGCCGCACATTGTAGGGCGGGCGGTGCTTCTTGATGAGGTTGCACTCCAGGACGAGGGCTTCGAGCTCGGAGTCGACCACGATCCACTCGAGTTCTTGGACTTTGGAGACCAAGCGCTCGATGCGCGGGCCGTGGCGGGTGGAGTCTTGGAAGTAGCTGCGGACTCGGTTCCTGAGGCTAAGGGCTTTACCTACGTAGAGAACTTCGCCGGCAGCGCCATGGAAGATGTAGCAGCCCGGTTGGGCCGGAAGCCGCTTTAGGGCTTCCAGCACCTTCTCTGCTACTTGTCTTATTTTCTTCTTGGCGGGCAACTTGGTTTCCTACTCATATGGTGGCACGGACATCTCATCGTCTTGCTGATTGGAGTGCGGCGCTAAAGACGCCGCACTCCAAAACGGAATGTTAAAAAATTAACGAAACCTCTTGCAATCGGCAAAGGGACGTGTTAATATTTTAACAAGCAATGAAAAACAAGGCCGCTAACTATTTGTCCAAGCGCGAGCAGCAGATCATGGAGCTCCTCTATCGGAAGGAGCCGGCTACAGCTAATGATCTCATGGCTTTGCTGCCGGGGGAGCCTTCTAATTCGACGGTCCGGACCCTCCTGAGGATTCTGGAGGAGAAGGGGCAGGTGACGAAGACCGAGGAGGATGGGAAATACATTTACTCTCCGGCAAAGGCTAAAAAGGCGGCGGCCAAGACCGCCCTCAACCGGGTGCTCGATACCTTTTATCAAGGGTCGGTGAGGGACGTTGTCGCTACATTGCTGGACGAGGAAAAGAACAGGTTGAGCGATGAGGACTTGGATCAATTGCAAAAGATGATCGACAAGGCAAGAGAGGAAGGGAAATGACGTTTTATACGCAATGGACGTTCTTCCCCGCGAAGATCATCATCGTCTCGCTGGTCTCGATTCTGCTCGTGCTTTTGGCGAGCAAGACGTCGGCTTCTCGGCGGCACGTTCTGGCCGTCGCCGGTCTTGTTGCGATGCTGGTTCTCCCTTGGATGGGATTCTTTGTTCCTTCCCGGCAGGTTTCCTTGCCCTATGCAGCGGCCACGAAGATCAGCTATATCGCGAATGCGCCCTACGGTATCGCGAACTCCATGGGATTGACCGGAAAGACTTACGCTTATTCGCCTCCCAGCAGCCTCGTTAGCGTGTTCCAGTACACGCCGCTCGTGGAGACCTACGGATGGCTGCTCGTGTTTCTCCTCCTTTTGGGAAAGGTTGGCTTGGGATATCGGCGGGTCCTTCAATGGAAGCGCCGGGGCACGCCCTTTGGAGATGGAGGGGTTTTCCTTTCGGACGATGCGGCGGTTCCCATGACGACCTGCCTTGTCAAGCCGACCATCTTTTTGCCCCGAGAGGCGGCTGGCTGGGAGCTTGCTCGATTGGAGCGAGTGCTTCAGCATGAGCGCGCCCATATGAAGAGAAGGGATTGTCTTTGGAATCTGGTGGGGCAAGTGACATGCGCGTTCTACTGGCCGCTCCCGACGGTTTGGATACTGCAGCGGATGGCGAAGAGCGCCGCGGAGCAGGCTTGCGATGACCTCGTTTTGAGGGCTGGAAATAAGCCCGCGGAGTATGCGCAAGATCTCTTGGACGCAGCTCGACACCTGACGAACAGGTGGCCGTCGCCGGTATTGCCTTTGGTGACGAAGTCGGAAGTTGCTTCGCGAATTAAGCGCGTGTTGGATAAAAGAGTGAACCGTGCCTCGGCGGGTTTGGCGACGCTCGGGTTTGCGGCCGTTTTGGCGCTGGGAATTACGGTGCCGTTGGCCAGTGCGCGAATTATTTCCAACGATGCGCCATGGACTCTTCAGCCGCTCAGCGGCCAGCTGCCAGCGGGCAGTCCAGGTTCGGTCGCGGGTACCTCGAATAACGGATTCGTCGGCACGTTGCCCGATGGTCGAAAGGTGAAGCTTTTGCAGATCACCCACCTGGGCGATCACGGCGTCGAGGCATGGAAACCCGATGGCACCCTGATACCTAACCCTGACGTCTATGGGGCGAAGACGACTTGGTGGCTAAGCACCCCGACTCGCATCCAACTGATCTTTCAATATCATTCGACCGCGCCGGATAGGGCAACCACGCTAGAGATCATGCCTACGTACGACATTCCGGGCGAGGCCACAGGCGAGATGATGTCAATTGGCCGCGTCTTGCCGCTGAGTTCAGGCGACTTGAAGTTCGCCTCAGAGGATATTGACCTTCTCCAATCGCGGGCGAAGACAGGCAGCTATGTATTCGCCCTTGGCGACGGGAAATGGAGGGAGACCGGTGTTGTCATCGTGCACCCCGACGGGAGTTCCTCTATCACAAACCACGTGATTAAGGATTTGGCCTTTGAGGGTTCGAAAACGATCGTCTCGGCCACCATGGGACACGATGGACACATGCACCAAGGGCCCGGCATAGTCTTGGATCGGACATTGCCTCCAAACTCTCAGGCACCCTGCATCACTTTTCAGGGCATGGACAGACTCAACACAGACGTTCGCGTGCGTACGGTTGACCGGCATGGGAAGGTTCGGGACGAGATGCCCGTTCGATCGGAGTTCACGACTGGCTCGGCGGAGACCCACTGGTCATCCGTTCCACTCGCCCAACTGGCGCGATTCGAGATCGACGTGAGGCCCATCGAGATGGTCGGATTTCGCACTGTCCACGTGCGCCCGAACCGACCCTAACGGGCAGGCTGGAGTCCATCCACCCGTCCACCGGGTGGATGGTCTAAGTAGGCTTTAGGGAGTTCGCGCGTACAGCCGATAGGTGTAGCTCACCTTCAGGGTGGCGCCGGCCCGAACCTCGGGTCGCCATTCCAAGCCTGTTCCGGTGTTGAGTTGTCCAAGGCCCTTTGCGCCCTTCGTAACTTTCGGCGATTCGTCAGCCGAGGCAAGGTCGCCGGAGAAGGAGACGGAGATTCGCATCTTGGCCGCGCTGGACTTGTGGTTGGTTGCGGTGAGAGTGCCTTTCATGGTGATGAGGTCGTAAGTGCTACCGCCGGGGAGGTGGAGGGAGGCTCGGTCTCGGGAGACTTCTTCTTCCAGTGCTTCTGCGTGGATGTCCATGGCCCGGGTGATTTGGACTTCGGCACCGACACCGGCGGGGGTGTAGTCGGTGGTGCTTTGGCCGAGGAGTTGGCCTTTTTGGAAGGTGGTCGCGACGGCGGTGGTGAGGGGTTTTCCGCTGGTGTTTTTGAACGTGAGGCTGTGCCAGACCTCCTGCACCAAGCCTCCGGCCGACGGGGAAACGTCCCAGGTGTAGAGATGGTCATAGGGCGTTTTGAAGGCGAAGAGGATGTAGGTGGCTCGGTCGCCTTTCTTTAAGGTGACTCCGGGAAGGTGATAGACGTACAGGTCTTCGTGCTGCTCGCCGGTACCGGCGGGAACGTAGGGTGCGGCTTGAGCCTCGTCCTTAGCTGCCCTTTGCATGACCAGGCTATTGTCCGTTGGATCGAAGGACACCTTGTCAATCATTGGGAGCACCATCTGATCGAGCGAGGCGTTGCTGATCAAGGGGTCGAGAACGTTTGAATAGGGCACGTTGGGGAAGCCGGTGATGAAGCCTGCGTCGACGTTGTCGAGGTCAGCTAGGTCGTTGATGATGGTGGCTTTGCCGACGAGTTCCAGCTCTTTGCTGTCTGAGATATCGAGCGAGTAGGACGGCAGCCAGGCTAGGCCGCGTTCGAGACCGACGGTGGAGATCGTGCCGGGCTGCTTGGCGTCGACGTCGAGGGATAGGACGCGCGAGGTTTCGGTCGACTTGACCTGCGTGGTCGGGTCCTGGGGGAAGAGGACTCGTTTAATGCGCGACTTCGCGACGATCTCTATTCCGTCAGGCGCCTTGATCATCAGTTGATCGCCGAGGCTTTCCATCAGGGTAGCAGTGACGGTGGGTAGGTCGTAGAAGTCGAGGGTGACTTGCTTGCCTTTGTTGAGATCGAAGAGGGCGTCCAAACTGTGGACTGGTGTGGTGGTCTGGGTCTCCACGCTGGTGACGGTGGCCCTTTTGATCTCGATTCCGGCGGATGGCAGGTGCCAGAAGGTGCCGTATGCAGCTTGTGGTGGCTGGGCGATTATGTATTTACCGCTGCCGGTGACCTTTGTCTCGTGGGCGACGAACGAGAAGCCGTTTTTGAACATGGAAACGGACGTGATGCTCGGGGCGCTGGTGCCTTGTGCGAAAACTAATACCGAGACGGCTGCAATTACAATCATTTCTCAACTCCTGCATCGCTAGACGAGCGCGTTGCAAGTCCGTAACGATGCCTCAGATTGGGTTTACCGAAAACAGGGTGTAGCATGGCCCTTTCAAAGGACTATTGGGTGCACCTCAAATTTCTTGACCGTCAGCCTTGGACTTTCATGCTATCTTTGCCAAGCTTTCTGCCGTTTCCCGAAGGTCCAAATGACTGAGCAAAGCGAATTACTATAAGAACCTAGATCTTTAGATCATGTTGCTGTGTGCACAATTAATCACTCAGCGACTTGACATCAGTTAGCACAGAGCCCTACAATTTCTTTCGTGCCAACCACGAGTTTAATCATATGTTCTGATTGCGGTGCTGAGGTGCCGGAAGGGAAATTCTGTCCCAAATGCGGTTGCAGGCTTACCCAAGACCAGGGCCCCGTCATCGCAGGTGGGCTTCGGTCAAGGGCTTCGGCTATGGGTACGCCGGCTGGATATGCATCACAAAATCAATTTACGCGGCTGCACGCTGTAGGAATTGCCGCTCTATTAGGCCTTGTGGGATGTTTTTTACCGCTGGTGCAGGTCGGCGCCCTGGGGACCGATCTTACGAACAAAGCGCCATCGGTGTTTGCGCTTGCTGAGGATGTTTCGGCGCTGATATTCCTCTTGCCTGGAGCTTTTGTTCTCATCGCTGTCGTCTCCTACATGCTAATAAATGGCTCGATCCATCCCAGGTCATCGTGGATGGGCTTGATTTCGACTGCCGGAGGATTCGCTACTGGCCTATGCCTTTTGCTCTGGGTGACTGCGGGCGTCCTGGCAACGATGAGTCACGGCTTTGGCGGCCTCGGCTCCTTAGGAGCTGGATCCGGTACTTACCTGCCCACGTTCGGCGCCTTAACGTGCTTGGTTTCAAGTACGTGGCAAATGTTTGTGGAGAATGGCGGCACAAAGTGAAAGCAGTCTCCCGACAGGCGCTCATGCAATGGCTGACAATTACAGCTTTGGCGTTCTTGATTCCCGCGTTGGCGCCTCAACTCTCGCAGGCTCTTAGTTCTGCGCCCTTGCCAGAGGGGTTCACGTTAGTTCAAGGTTGGAGTGCGATCTTGGTCCCAGGCGCTTTGTTGCTATCTGGGATTTTTGGCTACAGGTTGGCCGTGTCAATGTTTCTAGAGAGCGCCCGGCTCTGGCGATCTGTTGCATGGCTAACGTTCGCGGCGCTCCTTAATTGCGTTCTTGTCTACTACTGCACGTCCACAGTCGTCAGACCGCTCCTCCTCGACCGGGCCTGGATCTGGCCGGCTCTATGGTTGGGTCTGGCCACCATCTTTGGCATGTTGACGATCCTTAACGTGGCGTTCTCCTTGCCAACTCCGACCGGGGCCAATCCAGCCAAGGAAAAAAGGGTTACCCACGCTAATGGGGTTCAGTGGCAGAACGTCGCCTCCCCTCATGAAGACAGGTTCTGCACCGAGTGCGGCGGGCGTCTGGAATCGGGATCATGCCTGAAGTGCATTACGCCAGCGCGAGTAGAGGCGAACATATGACGTCCCTGTTCTTACGATGTCAAACGTGCGGCGCCCAGGTTCCTGCCAAGGAGTTTTGTGTTACTTGCGGCTACAAGCCCTCGCAGCTAAGGGTTATCAAGTTGCTCGGCCGCAGCATGGTCATCTTCCTACTTGCCTCCATTCTGGTCGCCCCGCTATTGGTTGTCCTTAGCTACGTGCGAGAGGGCCAAAAAGAAGGTGCTCGTATTAGATCTGCAGAAGCGCAACTGGGGGCCGATCTGACCGCATTTATGGATCAGATATCGCACTCTGCTGTGCCTAACAAGCTGATAACGCAACTTGACTCCCACGAGAAGCTTGTGTCAAGCCTTGCTGGCGACAAAGCAATCGAGGCCCGTCATCCGCGCGTGCTTCCGGAATATTACAAGTTTCAGGCACTCGTCACATCAGGAAGAGACCTCTACAAAGCAGTGCGATCGGATCTGCAAGAGCCCACTTATACACCGGCGGCTTTCGAACTGCTGAAGTCCAATGGAAATCTACCCGAACATGCCGCATCTGTTGCAGACGGTTACCTCAAGTTAATATCGACCTTGCACCGAAAGCTCGATCAGCGATCGTCGGCAGACGCTAGATTTAATTCGCTCAACTTCGGAGTGCAGCAGCTCCGAGCTGCCGAGCAAGGATTAATTACGGCGGCGATTACTGCTCGGGACGCGAAGGAGCCAACCTTTGATCAGCTGCAGGGAATCAGCAACACCGCCTCGGATTTTGATAGAATCGCGTCCTCTAACGTGGACCCGGACATCCAAAGGATTGCACGACTCGGATCAAGCTGGAGCAATATCTGCCGTGCCTTCTATGATAATTGGGGGCGAATCAATACTTACCTCCGCACGACCAACCCGCCGGATATGAAGTACGTGCGGGAGACGAGAGCACAGTTTGATAAGCCGCTACAAAGCGCCGCAGACTCGTTTCGCGGTGAGCTGAAAAGTGAGCAAGAAAAAGTAAAAGCGCTATCAAAAGCCGCCGGTCCCGATCCAAGGGGTGAACTGATCACCCCAGATTCGGCGGCGCAATTCGGCGATTGAACTGGCTTCCAAGCCCTTGACGCCAATCGATCTGGTGGGCGATTTGAAGCGTCAGAGGGGTGCTGCGCGGCGCTCCGGTGTAAGACATCAGATTTTCGGTTGCAAGCGGCATTCCGGGCTCAGTTTGGGACCACCGTAGGCATGGCTTAATTCTTACCAGGGCAAATCTCTGCGTTTCAAGACCGTCACTTCTGGGCGGATGTATTGGAGGTCGGGGACTTCTGGGCCGTTTTCGCCGAACTTCTTATCTTCGTTGTAGACAGTGTGCAGCCACTCGTAGAAGTTGTTGAAATTCTTACTGGTCTCGACGAACTCCTGGGGAAGGTCGGGGACGTTTTTAAGGCGTTGGGCGTCTTCGAATTCGTAGTTGGTGTAGGTGACGTAGGGTGGCGTATGCAGGTGGCTAACCGGGCTCACGTGGGGATCATGCGAGCGTGCGAGGAGCGTCGCACCGAGCTCGGGGTTGTAGTAGATGAATTCGCCGTCTTTTAGCACGGCGGGGGTAGTGAAGTAGGGGGGCGCAACGAGCCCGACCTCTAATCCAGGGTGTTGGGCGGCGATAGCCTTTAGATACTGGCCCGCTTCGTCTCGGGGGTCGGTGTTCATCATCCAGCCGGTGAAGGCAACTACTCCGCGAATGCCGCTCTGAGATGATTCGAGTCCGAACAAGGCAACGGTCGCAACTGCGGCCGCCGAGCCGATACAAAGGAGCCTGTTCTTCGATTGGTAGTAGTCGTGATGATAATGCCTTGGTGCCTTCAGTCGGCCAGCGAAAAACGAAATCACCGTGTTTGATCGAAGCTGAATGGCGGAAATGGCGTAGCCAAAACCGAGGGCGATTCCTACATAGAGCGGGAAGCCGTAGCGAAGGTACATGGTATGGAGGAAGGCGATGCTAATGAAATAGGGGATGAAGAACGCCAGGGTGACCAACGCCCAAGCATGAAGCTTGATTGCCGGGTAGAGCAAACCCGCCAAGCCCAACAGTGCGGTGGCGTACCCTATGCCGATCAAGAGAAGCTGGCTGTCATAGATGTAGCCGGGCGGCCTCCCGACGAAGACCACAGTGAGTTGGTTCATGACGTGGTCGGCTTGAAAGTGGAGATTCGACATGAAGTAGTCGTGGTCGGTTACGAAGCCGGGGGTGGTAGATGCGAAGGCGACTGCTGTAACAGCCGTCGCAATTACGGCCATGAAGGGCCAACCTTTAGGCCTGCGCACGGCGAGGGCGGCCCAGACAGAAAGCAACAGGAGCCCGTCTGAATACCGAGTGCTCGCGGCGCATCCCGCAATGGCCGCAGCAAGGGCTACCTCCGCGATCCATCGCTTCTGGCCGACTAGCTCTGAACGCAGCAGGCGCAAAGCGGCCAAGGTGCCTAACGCCACGAAGAAAATCGAGATGACATCAACGGTTTGAAAACGCGAGTGCTCGATATGAGCTGGGGAACCGAACGCTACCAGGGCCGCGCCGGCTACAGCACCTAAAGTAGTGGCAAATCGACGGAGGATGACGAAGATGACGACGCACGTGAGGGCGCCGAAAAGGGCGCTTGCGTAACGGCCCCACAGAATGGCTTCGGACGCGTAGGCGTTGAGCTGATCCCATTGCTCTTCCGAGCGGACGTCGGCAACGTTTAGAGACTCTGGTCGGTGGATTTGGCCCACAGCAGTGCCGACAACCTCCGACGCCCTGACGATCGCGTAGAAAAGGGTTCCGTAGTTGTAGTACTCGGTCTCTTTCGGGCCCCGGTAGACGTGACTCTTGTGAATGTAGTCGAAGATGACCGGCTCGTCGGGGTGGTAGCTGTCGTTGTGGAGGTCGTTCTTGAGTCCCCAGCCGATGCCCATCAGTCGGATACCGAAGGCCACGACGAACAGGAAAACGCAGAGAAGGAGTGTGGCGCTGCGGCCGCTGAATCTCCCGGAGTTTTGGGCGGCCACGGAGGAATTATACAGGCGCTTGCCACGGCCGCTTCCCTTGATCTCGGATAGGGAAACGAGATGCGAGATCCGGGATACGGGATGCGAGATACGGGATGCGAGATACGGGAGGGGTGATTTCGGAGCTCGGAAGTCCGGAGGTGAATTCGAAGTTACGTCGTCCAGTAAGTCCGAGTTCCGCGCTCCGAGTTCCGAGTCCCAACAGCAGGGGTGGCACAATGGAAGCGGGCTATGGGATACCTGTTAGCGGCTTTGGGGGTTGGGTTGATCGTCGCGGTCTTGTGGGACGCTCTGGAGACGATCATTCTTCCTCGCACGGTGGCTCGGCGTCTTGGACTGAGTTCGCTTCTCAATACGTTTCTTAGAAAGACTTACAAGCTGATAGGGCGGTGCATGGCGCAGTCGAATTCACGACGGGAGCAACTCCTTGGCGCCTTCGGTCCCTTAAGCCTTCTGATCCTCATTGCGATATGGGCCTGGCTCATGATTTTCGGCTTCGCCTTCATTTCTTCCGGCCTTCAGGTTCCGCTCGCCGGTGGCGGCACGAATTCGCTTCCTGTCCACATCTATGCAAGCGCGGTCACGTTCTTTACTCTCGGCTATGGAGACGTAACGACCGTCACGGCTTCAGGGCGCACGCTCGCGGTGATTGAGGCGGGCATGGGGTTTGGTTTTTTAGCGTTGGTGATCGGCTACATCCCAGTACTGTACGGCTCCTTCTCTCGCCGCGAGGCTACGATTCTGTTGCTGGACGCGAGGGCGGGATCGCCGCCGACTGCGGGTGAGCTGCTTAAACGGTACGACCTGCACGGCGTCGGTGCGCTCACGGACCTGCTTAAAGAGCTGGAGCGGTGGTCGGCGAATCTGTTGGAGAGCTATTTGTCGTACCCGAGCTTGGCCCTCTACCGGTCGCAGCACGAGAAGATGTCTTGGCTTGGCGCCCTCACCATGATCATGGACGCGTGCTCTTTGCTTAGGGTTGGATGCGAGAAGGACAAACCTGAGAACAACGCGCTGATGCGGCAGGCGGAGTTGAGTTACGCCTTGGCGCGGCACGTGGTCGTGGACCTCGCCTACATCTTGGACATTCCTCCCCATACAGCAAAGGAGGATCGCCTGCCTCCTTCCGAATGGACTCGATTGATTGCGAACCTGAAGGGGCAAGGATTGATGGTGTGCGATCCGAGCGACGCTTACGTCGAGCTTATGAAATTGCGGAAGGATTACGAGCCCTATTTGAATGGGGTTTCCGACTCGCTCTTTCTTCCCCTACCTCCGTGGCTGCCGATGGACGGGGAACTGGATAGTTGGGAAGTCACCGCGTGGGATGAGGAGAGGCATTTTTAGGGCGGCCCTTTTGTAGGTTGGCGGCTTAGGTCGGTAAATGGTAAGTGATAAATGGTAAATGGTTCGGATTGCTCGCTGAAGCTCTGCTGCTCTCGACGATGCCCTTCAATTGGTCCCTTCAGGGTCCGGAGCCATTTACCATTTACCATTTACTATTTACCGCCCAAAAGGCGTATTAACAAAAGAGACGCGAAAACAATAAAAGCCGCACACGCGTCTACGCTTTCAGGATAAAATCCCTTCAACATGCCCCACGAGAAGATCGTTGTCGTCGGAGCCCGCGAGAACAACCTCAAGAACGTGACGGTCGAGATTCCACGCGACAAACTCGTGGTGATCACCGGCCTGAGCGGATCGGGGAAGTCTTCGCTTGCCTTCGACACGATCTATGCGGAGGGTCAGCGGCGGTACGTTGAGAGCCTAAGCGCTTATGCCCGGCAGTTCTTAGGACAGATGGACAAGCCCGATGTGGATCACATCGACGGTTTGTCTCCCGCGGTTTCCATTGACCAGAAGTCGGCCTCCAAGAATCCGCGGTCTACGGTGGGCACAGTCACGGAGATTTACGACTATCTCCGCATCCTATTTGCACGGGTTGGCACGCCTTATTGTCCGAACGGACACGGGCCCATCCAGCGACAGTCGACCGATCAGATCGTGGACGCGGCGAAGACTTTGCCTGAAGGCACGAAGGTGCAGATTTTGGCTCCAGTGGTGCGAGGGCGGAAGGGCGAGTACAAGAAAGAGCTGCAGGAGATCGGGAAGGCCGGCTACGTTCGCGTGCGGGTCGATGGGCAGATGTATGAGGTGACGGACGACATTCCGATGGACCGATACAAGCAGCACACGATCGAGGTTGTGGTCGACCGGATTATCGTGAAAGAAGGGATCGACCGTCGGTTGGCGGACTCAATCGAGTCGGCAATCAAGATGGGTCAGGGGATGGTGACCCTGAGCTACGAATTGCCGGAAGGCGCGGACGATCCTTTGGGCTACCGAGCGGACGCGCGGGACTTGGAAGAAGTTGAGGATGGGACCACTCCGGATTCTAAGGACGAGGAGCTTGCCTCTAAACAACCGAAGGTAAAGAAGGGTCGGAAAAGCGTTTCCAAGGCCGGAACGAACTCCCAAACCGGATATCGAGACGTTCTTTTTTCTGAGAGTTACTCCTGCCCGGTTTGCGGGTTCTCGATGCCGGAGTTGGAGCCTCGGGCGTTTTCTTTTAACTCACCCTACGGCGCGTGCCCAGAATGCACCGGCCTTGGCACCAAAACAGAATTTGACCCTGACCTCATCTGCCCAGATCCAACTCGCCCTTTGAGAGAAGGGGCCATTGCGCCCTTCGTTTACAAGTCCGGTGAAGTTAAAGACTGGTGGCCGGAGATGCTAGACGCGGTGGGGCGTGCGATTGGCTTCGATGCTACTTCGCCGGTGACCAAGCTGAGCGACACGGACATGCACGCGGTTTGGTTCGGGCTTCCCAACCCGATCACTGTCCGGATGAAATACGGACGCCATTCAAGGGAGTTCAAGACCCGATGGGACGGCGTCTTGGCCGCGCTTAGAAAGCGATACGAGCAAACGGAAAGCGAGAACATCAAGCGTGACTTGGACCAATACATGTCCACCAAGCCTTGCCCGACGTGCAAAGGGCGGCGACTTAAGCCAGAGACACTGAGCGTCAAGATCGCGAATAAGAACATTTCCGATCTTACTAACCTGCCGGTCGATGAGGCGCTGGCCTTCTTCCATGGCCTTGGCAAGAAGCTCACGAAGCGGCAAATGACGATTGGTGAGCGGGCGGTGAAGGAGATCGTGGAGCGGCTGCGGTTTCTCACCGACGTAGGGCTCAACTATTTAACCCTTGACCGAAACGCGAGAACCCTGGCCGGTGGGGAAGCCCAGCGGATTCGGCTGGCAACCCAGATTGGCAGCGGTTTGATGGGTTGTCTTTACATCCTTGACGAGCCTTCCATTGGGTTGCATCAGCGGGATAACCGTAAGTTGATCGAGACGCTTTGGCGGTTGCGGGATTTGGGCAACACGGTCATTGTCGTCGAGCACGACGAAGAGACGATGCTGGCGGCGGACCATTTGATTGAGTTGGGCCCAGGCGCGGGAGAGCATGGTGGGCGGATCATTGCGGAGGGGACGGTTGACCAGTTCCTGCGCAGCGGTTGCATCACAGCGGAATATTTGGCGGGCACGAAGCGGATTGAAGTGCCGCAAATACGGAAGATGCCAAAAGGTTGGATGACGGTAAAGGGGGCTCGGGGTCATAACCTTCGGAACTTGAACGCAGAGTTTCCGCTGGGAGTTCTCGCTTGCATCACAGGGGTCAGCGGAAGCGGGAAGTCGACTCTGATTCAGGACACGCTCTTTCCTCGGCTGATGTTTGAGGTCTACGGAACGCGAGGCGTTTGGGAACCGCATGACTCGGTGACGGGGCTGGATCAGTTTGATAAGGTGATCGACATCGACCAGTCGCCGATTGGGCGGACGCCGCGGTCGAATCCGGCCACTTACACGGGCACGTTCGATATGATCCGCGACTTGTTCTCAATGACTCAGGATGCGAAGATCCGAGGTTATAAGACGGGGCGTTTCTCGTTCAATGTGAAGGGCGGGCGGTGCGAGGCTTGCAAGGGCGATGGGATCATCAAGATCGAGATGCACTTCTTGCCGGACGTGTACGTTCCTTGCGAGGTTTGCAAGGGTAAGCGCTACAACCGCGAGACGCTCGAGGTCAAGTACAAGAACAAGAACATCTCCGAAGTTTTGGAGATGACGGTGGAGGAAGCGACCGAGTTCTTCCGGCCGATTCCGAAGATCCACCGAAAGCTGGACACGTTGCTCGACGTGGGGCTCGGCTATATCCGGCTTGGGCAACCTGCCACGACTTTGTCCGGAGGCGAGGCGCAACGGATCAAGCTGGCGGCTGAGTTGAGTAAGAGGGCGACTGGGCGAACGGTTTACATTCTTGACGAACCGACCACAGGCTTGCATTTTGAGGATGTCCGCAAGCTGTTAGGCGTGCTCAACAAGCTGGTCGAGCAAGGCAACACCGTGATTGTGATCGAGCACAACCTGGACGTAATCAAGACGGCGGATTGGCTTATCGATATGGGACCGGAAGGGGGCACGGGCGGTGGGCAGATCGTCGTCGACCACG
>JANYLD010000239.1 GCA_025363835.1 Armatimonadota bacterium | reverse complement strand
GTTCGCCTTTCTCATCTTCGGAATGATTATCTTTGCTAGCCTCCTGACCACCGTCGACGCTGGCACCATCAAGATCGTCAGCTACATGCGCGGGTCTTTAAGCATCTTCAAGGGACCATGCAAGGCGTGGGCTTTTCCGCTTTTCACGACCTCGACAACCATTCCGTCCAAGGCAATTAACATCGATCTGGACATCGCTGACCAGACCGCGGACGTGGACTCGAATGGTCAGCCCCGCCCCATCAAAGTGAGAGTCCTCGCCAGCGCCATTGTAAGCGTGGGTGACAGCAACGAGATGGTTCGTACGGCCGCCAACCGCTTTTTTGCCAAATCACTTGGTGAGCAGACTTCGACGTTGACCGACCTCCTGACTTCCACTGGCCGCCGGGCCATCAACCTGCTCCACCACGACGAGTTGTTCAACGCGAAAGCCGGCGCTTCCTCACGGGGAGCCGCTATCGCCGCCGCCGTTCCAGCCCCAGTTCTGGCCTCTACCTTCTCCGGTGATGTGCTCGCCGCAGTGGCTAACGACGAAGACGACCGTCTCGCCATCATCATTAAGAGTGCTTGTTCTCGTGAGCTGCAGGATCTTGGTCTCGTGTTCAATTCGTTGAACATCAAGGAAGTCCAAAGCGAGGTGGCCGACGCCCGCCGCCGACAGTCCGCTGTTGAAGCCAAGGCTAACGCAGACATCGTTCAGGCCGACCAAGAGCGACGTGCCAAAGAAGCGCAACTTGGAGCCGAGCAAGCCGTTAACGATAAGTCCAGAGAGCTTGAGCAAAGACGTGCGGAGAACGCTGCGACGATCGCCCAAGCGGAAGCATTAAAGCAGAACGCTCTCGCCACCTTACGGGAAGCTGAGCTTCGTGCCACCCAAATTGCCCAAGCAAGCGCTGACGCAGAGAGGGTGAAGATTAACGCGGAGGCCTCGGCAAATGCTGAAGCCATCCGACTTCGAACGGTCGCTTCCGCTCAGGCCGACGCCATCCGGTCGGTCAACGAGGCTATCGCCCAAGGAGGGCAGGGTTATTTGGCGTTGCGCCAACTCGAACTGATTCCGGAGATTGCACCGGCGATTGCCAACGCGCTAGCCCAAGCCCGGCTGATTAATATCTCCAGCGACGGCAAAGGCGCGGCAGGGGGAGCTACCGATCAGATCACCTCCGTGATCCAAACGATCTTGGCCGCTCAGTTGGTGAACACTTCCCTAAACCAGCCGCACAACGAGCCAAAGTCTAACGGACCTGTCACCCTTCCGGAGCCCAAGCAGCCCCCAGCGCCTCAAAATCCAGCGCCGACCATGCCACCTGTCACCTCGGTGACCACTAGAATCACGCCTCCGCGAAGGAGCCTGAACGACGGCGCTTAGTCGGAAGACAGCGTTAGATTGGATGCCTTATGCGAGGTCCGCCCTTTGGCCACTCCTTTGGGCTGCGTCCATCTTCGCCACATCTTGCACCTGGTGGAGTCGAGACAAGTTCGTTGAACTGGTCGGCGGCAAGCTGCCCATCGGGAGCCTTGCTCGCAACACTGATTTGTGTGCTGAGGGTTGCTCCCTGGAGTTCAGAGGCCCGCAATTTCAGCTCTGATTGACGAACGGTATGCGGCGCCCGGCAGTCCAACAAGCTGAGGGACAGGATATGATTCGATTTCACAAAGAACATAAAAACCGAGCGATGATGGCGTTGTTCATCGGCCTTGGCGCGGTGGCACTCGGCGGGGTTGCCGTGACGCTGATCAACAACAAAGAATTCCGGCGGAAGATGGGCTGGGAGAAGGACAACGATCTTGTGGACGGGACTTCCGAAGAATCTTTCCCGGCAAGCGACGCCCCCAGTTGGACCCCAACGACTTCCCTTGGTAGTCTTCACTAATCATGAAACTCGAGAAAAGCTCTAAGACATGGATGCTCGTCCTAGGAGGCATCGTCGCAGTTGCGGCGTCTGCCTACGCCGCCAAGCGCATCCAGACCTACCTGGCCTGGCGCGAGGAAGAGGAATATCAGGAGAACGAGAAAAAGATCGAGGAGTACGAAGACTACGTCCACTCCAACGGCCGCAAGCGGAAGAAATGGGCGGCGCGGGGAGCACTGAGCAGTAGAAATTGAGCCGGATGTCGGCTCAGCTTCTCCCTGTGAGCCACTCCAGCGCACGCTCGAACAGGTCCTTCTCCCCCATTCCGTAAACTTGTTTCAAGGCCTCCTCGGAGGGCGAAGAGTTCATTGCTCGCATCGCAAGCTCCTTTAAAAAGGAGTTATCGGAGAAGGCCCTCAGTAAGTCTCCAATCGCCTGCTCTCCCTTGAGGTCCACGAGGTATTTGCCAATGCAGGCGGACTGTTGATAAGCGTTGTATCGATCCCAATCGCCTTGACCAGCGTACTCTCGAACAAATTGCCGTTGAAGCCGGGCAGGATCCAACCAGCTTAATTGCCCCGACGCATATTTCGCCACAACCTCCGGACTCGGTCCGCCTTGGGCGGTAACCGCGACCATCTCATTGAGCCAAGTCGGCGCCTTGCCACGTGTGAGATCCTGGACAATTTCGTGGGTGTACTCGTGGATAACGACACTGTGAAGTCGATATGGATCTTGGGCAGAAAAGTTCGGGATGCAGATTTTGTCATAGGGGTACTTGTCTATGAAGTAGCCATTTCGACCAGGCATCCACGGTGCGTCAGCTTCTTCAGCGATGACGCTAACCATAACGGGGGGTCCGTGAGCCCAGTTCAACCGTCGCGCAATCTCATCGCATGCCGCGACGATTCCTTGTATCAAGGCAGGAGGGTTTGGGTTCTGGTCCGGGATGTATTCAACAGTCAGCCACGCGTTAACCTTCTCTTGGACCGAGGCCTTGCGGGTCAGGAATTCTGCCTCAATTCGTCTAAAGAAGATGCCTCGACTTCCGTCCGAGCCCATGCCAAAGGAGAGGGTCATCTCATATGCAGCCTCTAAGCGATCCCAGTTGTAGGCCTTGATCACCTCTCGCCATGCCCAGTCTCCGGGCATTCGAGGGTAAGCGGCAGCTCTACGCATAGCTCAAATTGTTCATGAGCGACCTGAGTCTCTGGCCCTCGACCACTTGGAAAATACCCATTACCGTCTAGGACTCGTGAATAGGGAACCGCCTCGCCAGCTCGACCACTTCCCTCTTTATCTGGGCCAACGCGGCTTCGTCCTCTCTAGCTTTCAGCGTCCGCGCGATGAGTGACGCGATTTCGGTCATTTCTTTCATGCCCATGCCCCTCGTTGTTATGGCCGGAGTGCCCAGGCGAACACCGCTTGTCACAAACGGCTTTTCTGGATCAAAGGGGATGGAGTTCCGATTGGTTGTGATGTTGACCGACTCCAGAATGATTTGAGTGGCTTTGCCGGTGACTTGGAACGGCCGAAGATCAACGAGAATGAGGTGGGAGTCGGTCCCTCCGCTCACGCACCGAAAGCCTTCTGCCGTCAAAGCGGCGGCAAAGGCGGCCGCATTCAGCTTAACCTGTGTTGCGTACTCCCTGAATTCCAGCTGCGCCGCTTCGTGAAAGCAGACAGCCTTCGCTGCAATGATGTGCATCAAGGGCCCGCCCTGGATCCCAGGGAAAACGGTCTTGTCGATCTCTTTTGCCAACTCCTGTCGGCAAAGGATCATCCCTCCACGGGGACCTCGAATGGACTTGTGAGTTGTGCTCGTAACAATATGGGCGTGGGGGATTGGAGACGGGTAGACGCCGGCGGCGATCAGCCCGGAGTAGTGGGCCATGTCGCACATGTGGATTGCACCAACCTCTTCCGCGATTTTGCCAAACGTCTCGAAGTCGATGGCCCGAGGATATGCCGTGGCGCCGCTGACGATGAACTTGGGCTTGTGTTCATGGGCCAGCTTCCTGAGCTCGTCGTAGTCGATGACCTCGGTATCTTCACGCACACCGTACGGGACAACGTTATAAAGCTGGCCGCTGAAGTTCACGGGGGAGCCGTGGGTGAGGTGGCCTCCGTGCGCGAGGTTCATCGCCATGATCGTATCGCCCGGCTTCAGGAAGGCCATATAAGCGGCCATATTGGCTGAAGCGCCACTGTGAGGCTGTACGTTGGCATGCTCGGCGCCATAAAGGGCTTTAACCCTTTCTATGGCGAGCGCCTCGACCTCATCTACGACCTCGCACCCGCCGTAATAGCGCCGTCCTGGATACCCTTCCGCGTACTTATCCGTCAGCACGCTCATCATCGCTTGCCTGACGGCGAGACTGGCGATGTTCTCGCTGGCAATCAGCTCTAGATTTGTCTCCTGCCGCTCTTCTTCCTTCTTGATCAGGGCTGCAATTTGAGGGTCGACCGATGCCAGGGGTCTGCCATGGGTCTGGAGGGCGGGAGAAATCGTGGTCATGGTCAGAATTATGGCGAAGAAGCGAGGAATAGGGAGCGCAGAATCCATCCTGCAGCCGGTTCCCAGACTTCAGTCTGGCCGGGGACACAAAATATGCCGATCTGAACATGGCATGTCCGCCGAAAGGACCCTTTCGTGGTGGAACGGGCAGGCTTCTCGAACCTAGTCCTACGAGTGATGGAGTGGATGGCATTAAGCAGTGGGCTGTTGGCCAATGCGGGGCTTCCCCTTGTGGAGCGGGGAATGTGGGCGCTTGCCGTCACCACGGTCCTGGTTGCGGCCTTTGAAGCGGCCTTGCTTAAGAGATGGTTCGAAGTGCGCCCCGTGGTGGTGCTATGGACCGGCAAAGCTTCACCGGCCGCCGGCATGGACGACCAGCCCGAGCGATGGACGCCTTTGGCTTCTCTTCTCGTGTTGCTGGCGAACGTAGTCAGCACAGTTGCCGGAGCCTTTTACTTCTCCCATTCCCGCCAAGCCCTCAGTTGGATCATGGGAAATAGGCCGCTTGAGAGGGCAAGCGTCTATATTTTTGCGGTCTGCGTCTCAGCATTCCTCATTTCGGTACTTGTCGAATGGCCCTTCTTCTCCAAAGCAATCAAGGACCGCCCCTTAAGCCGAGAAGGCCTGCTTGTATGCCTGGGTTGTAACCTCTTGACAGGCGCGGCCGTTGTAGTCTGGTTTGCCCTTTCCGGAATGACCTCGTTGCTCACCCCGTCCAATATCAAACAGCCGTGGATGATCGCCAAGCCGGGTAACGCGGAGGTCTTTTACAGAGATTCTCTTTCGGGCGACCTCTGGACCGTCGGAGTTAATGGCTACGGCCCGCACTCGCTAGGTATCGCCCTACCGTCCGGAGATTCCGTATCCGTCGACATGGCAAGTAATGGGGATACCAAGGTTTACGCCGTGCGCTCAGACGGATCATTCGACCGGCCGTTGCTCGACTTAGGAACCTCGCGGCGGGCTTCGGTCGCAGACGGCGCCGATTCGAGGTGGCTCAAACGAACCGGATATTTCGGAGCGCAGGAAGCGCGCAAATACAGAGTAGAGATTGGCAGGGACGCTTATGACGGGCTGAGTGTCTGGACTCCCGACCACCTCTATAAGCTTGCTTTAGACTCCACACCGCTTTCATGGAATTGGAGCCACGTGACAGTCCTGCCAAACAACCAGGCGATCGCCGAAGTAGGTCCTCAAATAGTATTGATCGATTTAGACAGCGGCGCAATTGCCGAGATCGCAGTAGGGGACAGCCCCGCCGTCGCTTGGGCCGGCTAAGAGCATAAAAGCTTTACTTATTCTTTTCGGCGGCCTTTGCGTTCTGCTTCTCAACCTGGGTGCCGTAGCGGCGCATGAACTTCTCGACTCGTCCAGCGGTGTCCACCAAGCGCTTCTGACCGGTGTAGAACGGGTGCGTGTAGGCGCTGATTTCTAGGTTGACGACGTAGTGATCCACTCCGTCGACGCTCTTGGTCGTCGCTGTCTTGTTCGTGGAAACGCCAGTCCACTGGTGGTCGCCGTCTACGAAGAGAACGGGGTAGGTCTTTGGGTGAATTCCTTCTTTCATCAGTCTTGTCGCCTTTGGGGTGAGCGCTTATTATGGCAGATAGGCGAGGTTGGGTTCAAGCGGCCGCTCTGCCTCATCAATAACCTGACCGAAATGAAATGGAAGACTCATATAAAAACCTGACCCAAATGGAGGTCAGTGTTGAGTTTAGAAACGCGCCGGAATCTCGTAGAGCATTGGCGGGCCGAATATGGTGCTGCCGACAAGAAAGGCAAGGGCAAGATCCTGGACTCTTTGTGTGAGTCCGCAGGCTGGAACCGCAAATACGCCCTGGCGGCAATGAAGGGATTGCCTTCGACAAAACCAAAGCAGCGCCGCAAACGCAAGAAGCGTTACGGCGTGAACGAGGAAGCCGCGCTTGTCAAGGTTTGGAAGCTCTCGGACTTCCTAGCCAGCAAGCGGCTGGCTCCTTTTATGGAGGAATTCCTAGAGGCGCTGGAGCGTCATGATGAACTTGCGCTTGGCGAGCCGGTAAGGAGCAAGCTCATCACAATGAGCTCCTCAACGATAGACCGCCTGCTGAAGCGACACCGCAGCTTCCATCCTAGGGCGCAGTCCATGACGAGGCCCGGATCGCTGCTCAAGAAACAGGTGAAAGTGCGCCTCGGAACCGAGTGGGACGACAAACGGCCGGGATTCTGCGAGGTGGACACAGTGGCTCACTGCGGCGGCGATCTCTCTGAAGGGCACTTCTTCACGCTCTCGCTCACCGACGTGGCCACAGGATGGACCGAGTGCGCTTCGCTTAAGAACAAAGGCGCTCAGGAAGCTCTCACCAAGATCAAAGGAATAGTCGCCAGGTTGCCCTTTCCTTTGCTTGGTCTTGACTCCGACAACGGCAGCGAGTTCATGAACTACCATTTGCTCAGATACTGTGAGGAAAACAAAGTCCAATTCACAAGATGCCGGCCCTACCACAAGAACGACCAGTGCAGGATCGAGCAGAAGAACTCGAGCGTGGTCAGAAAACACACTGGATACGGCCGCTTCGACAAGGAAGCGCAACTCAAGCTGCTTGCCCAACTCTATGGAACCTTGAGGCTGCTTGTCAACTACTTCGAGCCCAGTCTCAAAGGCAAGGAAAAAGCAATGACTCCCTATCGCAGACTCTTGGCCTCTGATCTTTTAAGCCAAGAACAGAAGATCAATCTGGAGAACACCTATTTGGC
>JANYLD010000230.1 GCA_025363835.1 Armatimonadota bacterium | reverse complement strand
ACTGAGCTTTCGCCATATGCGCCGCAGAATGCCGCGCTACTACATGCCCAACCTCGTGCCCCAGAACCCCCGCTAACTGCCCGCGAGTCGTCAGCCGCTTTAGCAATGCATCGGTAATGAAAACCTGTCCCCCAGGCAACGCGAACGCATTGATCGTCTGGTTATCCGCCAACAAGTGAAATTCATATTGATAAGGGGACTTTGCCGCCTCCGAGTTCGCCACCACGTCTTTGCCCACGTCTTGCACCAACCCCACCAGCTTAGGGTCCGACTCCTCACCCCCATACTGCGACTCCATCGAAGGCGTCGCCTGCAACCCTAAGGCGACCTCCTGCTGCGGGGTGATTGAAATATGCTGCTTCTCCCCCGTCACTGGATTTACAGAGGAAACACGGAAGTAGGAAATGACAGAAACCAGAGCCACCAGGCCAGCGAGAATCAAACGAACCGGACATCCAGGTCTCCGAGACTGATCGTCATTCATCAAAAAACTTCGACTACAAAAGCAGCATCATTGATCAACGCCATAACGCCCACCCGCATCCCTGCGCCTCCGTGCCCATCCAACCACCGCCCCCGGGGTGGATGTTCCAAGTTGCCACCACGATTTCCTCACCACATAGAGCTGCCCGATTGTGCTCGGGTGATTGCCTTCAAAGAACTCTTAACCAAGGCCTCCAAGAAAAGAACTCAAGGCTCAAAGCTCAAAGCTCAAAGCTCAAGGCTCAAGGCCAAAGCTCAAGGCTCAAGGCTCAAGGCTCAAGGCTCAAGGCTCAAGGCTTCGAATTCCCGGCAGCGACAAGTTCCTCAAGCTCAACCCCAATCAAGTCCCCAATATGCTCAATGCTCACATCCGCCGGGGGACAGGAAGCCACCACTGCCGCATCCAAAGCATAGTGCCCCTGCTTCGGAAACACCGTCGTGAGCCGGGCCCCCCAAACTTTCTTCATCGCCGTCAAGATCTTGAGCTTGTCGTCCACCATCACGTAGTGGTCCGCCGGATAGATCTCCTCAACGTTAGCCAACTCCAGCTCTTTATGAATGTAGATCAACACGTTTCGCTTCAAGACGATCGACAGGTGCGCTTGGTGGATCTTCCAAGGCTGCAACACCACATCCCCATCCGTCAAGATGACGGTCGGTCCCCAGCCTTGAAACCGCTTGATCACATCCAAAGTCCCTGGATAGAGCCGATCTTTAAACGGATACTCGAGCAGAAAACTAGAGATTCTCAAGCACCGATGGTCATGCGGATTTTTGATCCGATACCGCTGGAGCGACCCCAAATAATCCACATATCCCAACTCCGCCCGCATCGCATCGAAGGCGGACCAATACTCCCGCATCCCCTCCTCCCCGAACTGCTCCGTCGTGTACTCATGCAAGTCCCGCACGATACGATCATTGTCGAGGAGCGTGTTGTCCACGTCGAGGAGAAAGACAACGGGTGATTTGCTGGCCATGGTGAACTCAGGTTACGAAGCGCTAAGACATTCTGAACCAAGTGCCAGGGAACGGTGCCGGTTCGTCGGCAAGCCACGGCGCGCCACCAACAATCTCCTCTTTGTCGGGCTAGACCAACCAAGCGGGGTGGCAGAGCTCAATCAACAGCCAGAGCTCGAACGTTCCTCCAAAGGCTCAAGCCCTCAATTGCCAATCTCTTCAAGCATCGCCCTGCACTGCGGGGCAGCCTCGGACTCAGGAAATTGGGCCAAGACTGACTCGCAGTGGTCTCTGGCCCTCTGGGAGTAGCCCAGTGCCAACTCGTATCGGGCTGCTACCACACGGAGCCCCGCCACTTTCCGGCCCAACCGGTCTCCATACGCTAAAAAGCTCGCCCGATCCGTTGGAATATCTTCCTTCTTGTTAAACTGTGCAGTATGCGTTGACTCCGCCGTGTCAACTTCTCCTCCTGCAATGGCTACATCCCTATTAGCCGCGATAGCGTCGCTGGAAGCTTGAGAAAATTCGTCATCGATGTATCGGTCGTTTCCACATGCCGATATTCGGCAGTATTCACTCCAAGTGAATGCCAATAGGCGTAGTCGGCATCCACATTGCTGAGCTCAGCATAAGTCGCCTTTAGAGCCCGTTCCATCCTTGCTCGAGGCATAGCGGAGTCGGCAGACTCATTCTTGATCCTTATGTGCAGCACTTCAGGAGCCAGCACTGTTCCGTCCAGCAATATGGCTTGCGCCTCAATCTCCGCAGCCCCTGTAGGCGTATCGTCCAGATCAATACTTCGCTCGCCCCCACTCCCCGGAATATCCGCAACGAAGGCCCCGTCGAGAAAGATCTTTACTTTCGCAATAGCCAAATCGCTAACAGGTTGCACTTGAAGAGAAGTGGAAGATCCGGATCCATCTGGTTCAAACAGCTTTTGATCGTCCGCCAGTTTAAATGAAGTTCGCGTTGGCACATCGAAACTAGACTTAACCGGCGCATAAACCGCCCCCGTCGAATCCATGGGAATCGCGTAAAACGCGTGCGAGCCTGGGGGAAGGCTATCGATCCCAACGGTACCGACCGAACCCTTTAACTGCATGACCCCCATGTATCGGCCTCGGAGGAAAATGGCGAGTTGACTAATAGCAGGATTATCCGCGCGGATGGTTGCAATCCGCTTGTCCGTCGAAGTCGAAATCGAGACAGCAGCGTGGGGATCAAGGCTAAGTAACAGCTTCAGCGGATCATAGCGCTGCTTATGTTCGTCGTTACACACCACGTTGATCCTCTCCTTGGTGCCAGGAAGTTCAGGGACGTTATAGTCATAAGGATGGATTCCCGAGAGGGCGACGAGGTCCTCTTGCTCAAAGATCTTGCCGTTCACGAATAGACCTGACTCACGTATGGCAAGCCCAGGTTTATCAAGAACGGGCGCTAGTTGAATCGACGAACCCGGTTGAATAACAACGTCGGCATTGGGTCCCACCACGCGCAGTCGTCCATCTCCCGCAGGCACGGCCGAAATGGCGAACCCGGGATCAACGCCCTTCAAGCTTATCGTCGTCTCGGGGGTGGCACCATCCCAGCCGGGTCTGAGTGGAACGGCAGAAGGCAGCGCGTTAATATCGTCCATGCTCAACGTCGCAGACTGCACGTTCCTGATTCTAAGCTGTGAATAGCTAGGCTTGGAGGCGGGCCAGTAAAGAACGCCAAGGCTCTTCGGACCGTTTTGGTCGTCCGCAGAAGCAACGTGCTTTCCGTCGATCATCAGGTTTACGAGGCCAGCCACGTCGTAAAGATCGATGCGCGCCCAACCGGTCGGACAAGGAAACCTCTTCTGGTCGGTTGGGCCCTCAGAACTCCCAAGTTCGGCGAACGAGTTGGCACCCAACTCGATACGAGCCATCGGCCCCTCCTTGGCCTGCACCATGATCACGGCCGCATTATCACCCGGCTTAGGCACAGCGACGTCAAAGGACAACCGCCAAGAAGACAGTGCAGGCTTTTCAAAAGCAAAACTCGCCGTCGGCGTGTCTCCCTTCTTGTCACAGGAAACGTCCAGTACGCCTTCTTTTGAGACGACAGTGCCGACTCCCGTGTGGATCACCCAGGCAGGCGCCTGCAGAAAAAATATGGCTACAGCAGCGCAAGACATAAGCACGAGTTAAGCCTCCCCAACCAAAACAACACTCCGGCGTAGCTTTTTTGACCGTCCCCGAGCGAACCGGACTTCAATAACGCATTCGCTGGCAGATCAAAGTATAACCGCCCGAGTGAACAAAGCGCAATATGAATACAATTTCACGCAGAGGATAATCGGTTAATGGCCGAGGCGCAGAGACTTTTCTGAATCCGGCGCGGGCAAGGGGGTCTTTCTCCAACTAGACCATCGGGAAGACCTCCTGACTAACTTCGACCGATGTCCGTTAAGCCAAACCCACAGACAAATAAAACGCCCGCCCTTATCCGAGAAAGGACAACGGCGGGCGCCATAAGCAAGGTCACAAACGGAATCGCTAGCCTTTATCCATGACGCGCGTACGTGTACTGGTCGATGTTGAACGTGTTATCGGGAGTGAGAGCGAGAGCCCGTTTCATGGACCCCTTCTTCACCGACTGGCCGTCCACTTTGGTCCAGATCAACTCAATCGTGTCGCCCTGAAGCTTGTAAATGCCCGAAGAGGAATAGTTTGAACCGACGAACTTGAACCCACCCTGTGGCGAAAGGATGAGCTTCATCCCCGGGTTTGCCTTGCCATGCGACGTCACCATCCAAGTGCCCGAGACGTTCTTGGTTGCGGCGAGCGAGAGGACGGAAAGAATGCTGAGAGCTAGGATTGCAAGAGTCTTCTTCATGCCCTGGGATTTCCAGCCAAAGCCGTCATCCCGCCACGTAATCGTGCCGTTTTCTAACCCTGGTGACTAAGGACCCGCAAGACTTCCAGCTTGACTATCAACGTGACCACTCGTCACCGACCACTGGCCACCCCCGTTGCCCGTCCCCCGATCACCCGTTCACTTAATCGCCCGGTCACCGTCACCCGTGACCCGTTACCCGTCACCCGCTACCACCCGATCAGATACGGCTGCTTGGCCCCCGAAGCCAGCGGCGGTCGTCCAAGCAAGAAAGCGGATGCAACCTGACGATCAAACTCCACTCCAGCGCCTCGATGAAAACTCCGAGCGAGTCAAAGAAATCATCGGAACGGCCGTGCACTATGGCCTCACCGACTGGCTGGACTCGCTGCCCATTCCAGGCGCCCAGATGCTCCTTCACCAAGCGGCCGACGACGACGCCGTGGAGCTCCCCATAGAGGTGCGAATCCGCATGGCCCTCGCCGATCTTGGTCCAACCTTCATAAAGATCGGCCAAGTTCTCTCCACCCGGGTCGATATCATCGGGCCCCAACTCGCGGAAGAACTCACCAAACTCCAGATGGACACTCCCGCCGATTCCCCCGAGGTGGTGGCCACGATGATTACGAGCGAGCTCAAGCAGTCTCCTTGCGAACTGTTTGCCGAATTCGAGAATGAAGCCTATGCCTCCGCCTCCATCGCCCAGGTTCACCGAGCCGTACTGTTCACCGGAGAGGTCGTCGCCGTCAAAGTTCAGAAGGCCGGGATCCAAACGAAGATTGAATCCGACCTATCGATCCTCGAAGCCTTGGCTCAAATCGCCGAGGACCACTCACAAAGCCTCAAGGACTATGGTGTCGTCAATCTAACGAAGGAGTTCCGTCGGTCGATTTTCAACGAGCTTGATTTCAACAGGGAACGCCAGAACATCGAGAAATTCCGAGCCAACTTTGCAACGGACCCCACAGTTCACTTCCCCTTAACTTGGCCGAGCCTTTCGAGTCGCAGAGTCCTCACCATGGAGTACATGGAGGGCCCGCTTGGAAACCAGTTGGAAGCCCTTTGCGCCTCTGGAGGAAGCCTCGACGACTTTGCTTGCAAGGGCGCCGCGATCTACCTCAACATGATCTTCAGAGACGGTTTCTACCACGCCGATCCCCACCCCGGCAACATGGTCCTTCTTGAGAACGGGGTCGTCGGCATCATCGATTGCGGAATGGTGGGCCGCGTCGACGAAGGACTGCGCGGGTATCTCGAAAGCCTGGTCGGGGCCATCACTCAAGAAGACGTGGAGGAGCTGACTGATAACCTATGGTCGCGGGCAAAGAATCAGCCCGAAAAGGCCAAGGAGGAGCTCCGAGCCGACCTTACGGATCTACTGGCAGATTCGGATGGATCCCTCGAAGACGTCGGAAAGATCCTAAACGGGCTGCTCAGAATCTTCCAGAAATACCACGTCAATGTCCGCCCCGGCATGCCTTCTCTTCTACGAACGATCGTGCTTCTGGACGGCACCGCCCGGAGGCTCAACCCAGAGTTCAACCTGAAGGCCATGCTCGAGCCGTACCAGGACGAAGCCCTTAGAAGGCGAATGAACCCCGGCTATCTTCTCAAGCGCTTCGAGCGGAGTCTCCTCCAATGGGACACTTTCATCGAGGACCTCCCCGGCGAACTTTCCCAAACGATGCATAAGATGCGCACGGGAGAATTGCGTGTCGAGTTGAAGCATCGACATCTGGACGCGGTTACCAACCGTCTCGTCCTCGGGATCGTGACCGCCGCCGTCTTTCTCGGCTCATGCCTCCTCTGGAGCCTAAAAGCCGCCCCCTTGTTCAACGGAGTCTCGATTTTCGGCGCGCTCGGCTACTGCACCGCCCTTATCCTAGCCTGGAACCTCTACCGAGCCATCAAGAACTCCGGAAAAGTAGCCCCCCAGGATTAAGGAGAACTCCCAAAATCAAGGCTCAAGGCCCAAGGCCCAAGGCTCCGGGCTCAGGCCTCAATGGCTGCCGGACTAGGATTCGAACCTAG
>JANYLD010000165.1 GCA_025363835.1 Armatimonadota bacterium | reverse complement strand
ATCTGTCCATCTTTGGCAAACAAACCGACCCAGGCGCCGTCTGTGTGGCTTTGCCCCAGGTACTTCCCCGTGAACGTGCCGACTTTCGTGAGCTCGTTGACGTTTAAAACGCTGATGCCGTCCTCTCGGGCGCAAAAGATGCTGTCCTTGAACTCTAGAAGTCTCCAAGCGTCGTTCGGGACCGCGCTCTCCAAATTCGTCTTGGCGTCTCTGGTACCGGGCCAAAACTTCTTGATCTCCGTCCCGTGGCCGAACACAACCGCGCTTTTGAGGGCCATCATGGGACCAACATGGCTGTCCGGGGATGGCATCTCGATGGGCTTGAGCGGCTTGCTAATTTCGGTGGCATCTTTCAGTGCCTTGCCCGAAGGTGCAGTTGCGCTGTAGCGCCGCTTGGCAGACGAGCCGAGGGACACCCATGAGGGCTCGGGCTCGTTGTTAGCAATCGGCGAGGATTTTGGGCCGGGGGTTCCCTCCACAGCCGCAGGAGCGGGCGCTTCGGCGACAGGTGCGGCTTCCGCAGCTTCGTTGATTTCAACTTCTAATTTGGGAGCCTGCTCATTCGATGCTGGCTCAGGTGTTGCCTGATTTGTCTCCACCTTGAGTTCAGGTGCAGGCGCTGGAGCAGGTGCAGATGCGGGCGCTGCGACGGATGCAGGAGCGCTTCCCGCGGTTCCAAGCAACTGCGCGGTGCGGGCGGCCATCATCGTAAACGCCTCTTCCCATGCATTGATCAACGTCGAGAATCCAGGTGTCAGAATCGCTCCTTCGGTGTCGCCGGCCAAGGCGCCTACCTGAGGAAATTCTGGACTGAGCCCTGCCAGCTTTACGTCTAGCTGTTTTAGCAGTCGCGAAATCTCGGCCAGAGTCTCGAGCGTAAGTTCAAGTCCGTTAATAGTCGTGCGTAAATCCAATTCAGCCTCTCCAGTTCCCATATGGATTTCGGCTCATTGGAGTCCCATCTGGAGCCTATTGCAAGGACTATATGCAAAAAATCCGGACTTAAAATTCGCAGGAAAGCTAGTAATGGTGCTGTTGCAGCTTCATTGCGGAGCAGATTACGCAAATTTGCTGGCGCAAGCTAACATAATTTCCAGCATGAAGTATTGGCTGATGAAGTCGGAGCCCGACACTTATTCGATCGACGACCTTGGCAAATCGAAAGGCCCCGCCATGTGGGAAGGCTGCCGAAACTATGTGGTTCGCAACTTCATGCGCGACGAAATGAAGCCGGGCGACAAAGCCTTCTTCTACCATTCGAGCTGCGACCCCGCCGGCATCGTCGGCACCATGGAGATCGTCGCCCAGGCCTATCCAGACCCAACCCAATTCGACCCCAAGAGTGAATACCACGATCCCAAAAGCATGAAGAGCGACCCTCGCTGGCTGGCTGTGGACGTCAAGCTAATCGAGAAATTCCCTCGGATTGTAACTTTGGCCGAGCTTCGGCAGACTTCGTCATTGGAGGGCATGCTCGTTCTCCGCAAGGGCCAGCGGCTCAGCGTCATGCCCGTTACTGAAAGAGAGTGGAAGATCATACACGAGATGGCAAAGAAAGGGAGCGCGGATTCTTAGTCCGCATCCCATTCGCGGACACTCGGTCCGTTGAGGATGGGCACGCTCCGTCGTGACCTGCTCGGTGACATGACAATATGGGCACGACGGAGCGCGCCCCTCCCCAACAACAGCTCCGACAGCAATATAATAACGAAAGAGATCGATGACAATCGACAGCCGAACGGTCTATCGCTTCAGGTACTGGAAGAGGTTGGTAAAGTCCTGCCTCTGGATTCTGTTCGGGCCACTCTGGGCCGTCCTCCTGGTCGCATCCTCAGGGCCGAGTGCCAGCCATCGCCTATGGGGCGACCCCCTCACGCAGTGGCTGACTTGGGTTTTTCATTGGGTCGCGGTGTTCTATGTCCTGGAGCGAATTTGCACGGAGTCCTATGCGATCTTCTCATACATCAATGAGCGCGTAGTCGTCGAGGGGTCACGACTGGACTATTACACTCCGCTGGGGCGGAAGAAGATATCCCTAGATATAAAACAGATACAAGATATCGAAAAGATCTATTCGGGCGAATGGCGGGTCTTCACTCCGCAGGGCCGATTCAGTTTCACAAGGCAGCTCCAGGGCTACCAAGACCTCCTTGCAAGATTCGAGCAAGCAGGCAAGACCGTCAACCCCTTGCCACGCCTGTAGTAGTAAGCCGCCGCCGAACGCAACTGTGGCCGCCTGCCTCTGACGCACATGGAATCTGGCGAACTCTCCACCTTCCACACAGCACAGGGTCGCGCCTACAGTTTGTCTGGAGGGCAGCGGTCCTCGACAATTTCCGTCGTCCCAAAGCCTCACGGCTTCCGACCGTTCTTTATCGCGTCCCGCAGGCTGATAACGGGAGTTTCCTGGGACATGGCAAATTCACACACATCCCGCAAGTGATGAAGCTTCGCATCGAATAGAGCCTGCAGGCCTGGATGCAAGAGAAGAATCACGCCCCCCGAGTCCTGCCCTCGGCTAAGCGCCGTTTTGGCAGTGTCCGCCCACGCCCGCAAACCCGCGCCCGAGCGAATTGCTTCCAGATCACTGGGCGATGAGGCAGGAAAGCAGCAGTCTGCATTGAAGGATTCGCAGGAGCGACAGCTAGCGAACTGAAACTCCCTAAACCAATCCAAGGCGAGACCCTCCGGGAAAGCGGCTTTAAACGCAACCCCAACCGCCTTGTGCCCAATCAGCCAAAACTCCTCCGACGCTGCTTCATACCCTCGCAAAGAAGGGTCTAAACAAAGCCAGTCCAAGTCATGCCCCTCTCCCAAAATCGCATCGGCGGCAGCCGGAAAAGCGCGCAACACTCGCGCGGAAACAAAGAAGTGAAACTTCAACCCGGAAGCCCGCGCGAGGTCCAACAGCCGCAAAACCATCGCCGGCTCCCCATGCCCAAATTCATCGACGAAAGCGGCATCCCAAGGAACGTAATTGAGATCGATCCGGACGCAAAGAAACATGGGCTACCAGATTGTATTCGAGAGCAGAAGCCAGTGTGGGAGTGCGAGAGCTTGCTCGCGCTTTTGCAAGACTCTATCCACGAGCAATCCGAAGCATGAAGACTATTTCATGTCTCAAGTCCGAGTTCCGAGCCTCCCCATTCATCCTTCATCCTTCCGCCTTCATCCTTCTAAGTGCTATACTTTTCACAACAACTCAGGAGCGCCACAAGGCGGCCTACCGGCCGTCTTTTTTGTTAATGAAGGGGCTCGTGGAGGAGAAAAAATTAGATGGACATTCTGCAGCAGCTTAACCAGATTGCCCAGGAGCGAGATCTCCCGCTGGAGGAACTTCAGAAAGAGCTCGAGGATGCCCTCGCGGTTGCCTACAAAAAATTCGTGGGCGCGACCGGCGACGTTAGCGTCAAGCTCGATCCCAAGCGTGGGTGGACGGCCGAAGTCGAAAAAGAGGTCGTGGCCATGGTCACCGAACCCAGCTACCAACTTAGCGTCCACGAAGCCAAGAAAAAAAATCCCGAGGCCGAGATCGGTGACTTCGTCCCGATGGAGGTCGACCCGAACCGGTTCGGCCGCATCGCCGCGCAGACATTCAAACAGGTATTAAGCCAGAAGCTCAGAGAAGCCGAGCAGCGCCACATCCAGGAAGTCTTTCACGAGAGCATGGGTGAGGTCGTCACAGGCACGGTCACGCGCAGAGACGGCCAAAGCGTTTATGTGCAGGTTGGCAAGGTCGAAGCCGAACTCCCACGAAGAGAGCAAGTCCCGACCGAGCCCTATCGGCCAAACGATCGGATGAAGGTTTACGTATTAAAAGTAGACGATAGCGGTCGAAGACTGCGAGTCATCGTCAGCCGAACCCATCCGAACCTGCTGCGAAAGCTGTTTGACCTTGAAGTCCCAGAAATCGAGCAGGGCGTGATCTTGATCAAAAGCGTGGCAAGAGAGCCAGGCCAAAGAAGCAAGATCGCCGTTCTCACCACCGATGAGCGCGTTGACCCGGTTGGCGCATGCGTGGGCCCGAGGGGCTCGCGTGTGCAGGCGATCGTTGACGAGCTTTATGACGAGAAGATCGACATTGTGCCGTTCAGCGAGGATCCGCTGACCTACATCACAAACGCGCTTAGCCCCGCCAAAGTGAACTCGATCAAGATGAACGAGGAAGAGCGAAGCGCCTACGTGGTCGTCCCCGATAACCAACTCTCACTGGCCATCGGAAAGGGCGGGCAGAACGTGCGGCTGGCGGCGAGGCTGACGGATTGGAAGATCGACATTCGAAGCGAAGCTCAGGCCGGAGCCGAGAAGAAATAAGAGTAGGAGAGGTATTGGGTATTGGGTATTAGGTCTTGGGTTTGAAGCCGCAAATCTTAAATTTGAAGAACGCGTGAAGATTAATACCCAAGACCCAAGACCCAACACCCAACACCCAACAAGAACCTGTATCGGCTGTAAGCAACGGTTTGAGCAGAAAAGTCTTCTGAGAGTGTCTAACCACCCAGAGCAGGGTGTAATCCTGATAGAGAAAGGGGCTGGAGTAGGAAGGAGCGCCTACACTTGCCGCAACGAGCAGTGCATCGAAGCTGCCATGAGCAAGGGCCGACTCGCGAGGGCGCTCAAGAGCCCAGTGCTCCAGGAGCGCCTGGATTCGATCAAGAAAGAGTTAATATGCAAGTTACAGAAAAGATGAACATAGCGGATCTGGCGAAGGAATTTGAGCTTGTCCCCGGCCACGTTTACGCGGTGCTGGCTGATCTTGGCATCGAGCATGACGGTGTGAGCTTTGACGGCGACGAGGAGACCATGGAACTGGTACGCGCTGCCATGACCGAGCATATTGGTTCCAAAGAGATCGCCCTGAGGCCCAATTCCACACCTCGCGACGTCGCGATGGCCCTTGGCGTCTCTCAGCCCGACGTTCAGAAAACGCTCATGACGAAGATGCGCGTCATGGCCACGCTTACGACTTCACTCAAGCCAGACGTTGCTGAAAAGCTTGTCGAAACCTATGGATATATGGCACGCTGGGCCGATGCCGCCAAGCCAAAACGCGCGGTGCCCGTCCATGCAAAGTCCGCCGGCGGAGCCCAACCCAGGCCGCCCGTCGTCACGATCATGGGCCATGTCGATCATGGCAAGACCTCGCTCCTCGATTACATCCGGAAAGCAAACGTGGCTTCAAAAGAGCACGGCGGCATCACCCAGCACATCGGCGCCTATCAGGTCGAGCTGCCCGAAGGCAAGATCACTTTTCTAGACACCCCGGGGCACGCCGCTTTTACCGCCATGCGAGCTCGCGGAGCCCAGGTCACCGACGTCGCTGTCCTCGTTGTCGCGGCGGATGACGGAATCATGCCGCAGACGATCGAAGCCATCGCGCACATTCAAAACGCAAAGGTTCCGATGATCGTGGCCGTGAACAAGATCGACCGCCCGAATGCAAATGCCGAGCGCGTCTTGACCCAGCTTCCAGAGCACAACGTCATCCCCGAAACATTCGGTGGCCAGGTTATAACGGCGCCCGTATCCGCCATCACTGGCGAAGGCGTGCCTCACTTGCTTGAGATGATCCTCCTCCAGGCCGAAGTTTTGAACCTCACCGCCGACCCGAAAGGCACGTTGCAGGGTTCCGTCATCGAAGCGAAGCTGGAAAAAGGCCGCGGCCCTGTTGCCACGATCCTCATCCAAAACGGAACGCTCAAGACAGGAGATGCAATCGCTGTCGGCAACACCTACGGTCGAATCCGCTCCATGACGAACTACCTGGGCGAGAAGATGACCGAGGCGGGCCCTTCGACCCCGGTTGAGGTTCTCGGGTTAGAGGACGTTCCCGGCGCGGGCGATCACATTGAGTTTGCAGAAGACGAGCGCACGGCGCGCGGCATCGCGGGTATCCGAGCGAGCGACGCGCACGATAAGAGCCTTCAGGCGCCAACGCGAGGCATGACCCTTAGCCAGCTTCGGGAAAAGCTTAACACGCACGAGTTGAAAGAGCTAAACCTTGTCGTCAAAGCTGACGTGCAAGGCTCGGTGGAAGCCGTTCGAGGCATGCTCGAGAAGGTCAAGAACGAGGAAGTGGAGAGCAAGATCATTCACTCCGGAGTCGGATCCATTACAGAGGGCGACATCCTTCTCGCCAGCGCGGCAAACGCCATCGTGGTCGGCTTCAACGTCAAGCCCGAGCCCGGCGCCAGTCGCGAGGCCGAGCGGCGTAAGGTTGAAATCCGAACCTACAAGATCATTTACGAATTGATCGAGGACATTGAAGCCGCCGTCAAGGGCATGCTCGAGCCGAAGTTCGAGGAGCAATACCTGGGCACCGTCGAAGTCAGAATCCGCTTCCAATTCTCCAAGAAGGGCGTTATCGCCGGTTGCTACGTCACCGACGGCAAGATCACCCGAAACGCCGGTTGCCGCGTCACGCGGGGTAAAGATCAGGTCTACGACGGCAAGATCTCAACCCTCAAGCATCTCAAGGACGACGTCCGTGAGGTCACGATGGGTATGGAGTGCGGCATCACCTTCGACAACTGGGAGCAATTCAAGGAAGGCGATATCGTGCAAGCCTACGAAATGGTCCAAATTAACGCTTAATTAAATCTGAAGCAAGCAAACGGCAATAGGAACAAGTCTGCAGTCCTAGTAGATCATACGCACTGTCGCTTACTTCCCACGGGGCCCTCAGTGGCGAAGTGCGGCCTATAAAGGAGAGAATATGATCTCGAGCAATTTGCGTAGCTCGGTTTGCCTGCTAGTCTTTGCATCGGCCCTCTCGGCCAATGCCCAGTACGTGCAAACGAACCTCGTCTCAGACGGCTTTGTGCCGGCGCTCCATATCGATAGCAATCTTGTCAACCCATGGGGAATCGCCTTCAATGGCTCCGGGCCCTGGTGGGTGGCAGACAACGGCGGAGCGGCCTCGACCCTCTACGATGCAGGCGGCACTCCATTTCCTAGTGGAAACCCCCTTGTAGTCAACGTTCTTCCTGCCCACGCATCCGCTCCAACTGGACTCGTCGCAAACACAGAAACGGATCCGGACTTCAACATAACGAAAAACGCCGTAACCAAGCCTTCCGCCTTCATCTTTGCTACAGAAGATGGCACGATTGAAGGCTGGAACCCCCAGGTTGACCTCAACAACACCGTCATCGCGGTTACCACTCCCAACGCCGTCTACAAGGGCGCGGCAATGCTCAAAGAGCATCTCTACGTAACGAACTTCAGGACGGGCTTTGTTGAAGTCTACGACGAGAACTTCGACAAGGTCAATCAGTTCACCGACACGAACCTCCCGGCCGGTTACGCACCGTTCGGTATTCAGAACATTAATGGGGTCCTTTACGTGACCTTTGCGCTGCAAAACACGGCCAAGCACGACGATCAAGCCGGCGCTGGCAACGGCTACGTGGATAAGTTCACTGCAGGCGGCATCTTCATGGCCCGATTCGCGACCCGCGGAGTTCTCAATTCTCCGTGGGGCATCGCAATGGCTCCGTCAGGATTTGGACCCGCGAGCGGGGACATCCTTATCGGCAACTTTGGCGACGGGAAGATTAACATCTTCACCCCAAACGGCGCCTTCGTGAAAGCCATGTTTGACAACCATGGCAAGGCCCTCGTGAACCCCGGTCTGTGGTCCATCCAGTTTGGGAACGGTGGGATTGCGGGCAGCACGCACTCACTGTTTTTCACCGCCGGTGTGAACCATGAAGCCGACGGCTTGTTTGGCCGAATCGATCTGCCCGTGGGCTAGACTTCCACTCTCCGATGGATGCTCAGGTCTGCCCTTCCTGGCATCCATCAATTCTTACACCGTGGTTTTTGAGAGGACTTCACCGGCAGGCGATATGTCGTAAATGAGAGGAACTCCGGTCTCCAGGTTCAGTTCGATAACCTCTTCTTTGCTCAACTTATCCAGTTGCATGACGATCGATCGATTCGAGTTCCCATGGGCAACGACGAGGACGTTCTTGCCCTGACGGATGTCGCCCATGATGCAGCGCTCAAAGAAGGGGAGGGTGCGCGCGGCCGTATCCTTTAGAGCTTCTCCACCGGGAGGAGGAATGTCGTAGCTTCGACGCCAAATCTTTACCTGATCTTCGCCGTATTGCCTCCGGCAATCATCCTTGTTTAAACCCTGGAGATCGCCGTAAAAGCGCTCATTGAGAGCCTTGTCTCTTATGACGGGGAGGTCCCAATTGAGATGCCGCAGAATTTCAGTCAGGGTGTCCTGTGCTCGAGATAGGTCGCTGGTGTAAGCAACGCTAAAAGACATATCCCGCAGATGATCTGCCGCCTTGCGCGCTTCTTCGCGCCCGGCTTGGGTCAAGGGCACGTCGACCCAACCAGTAAAGCGGTTCTCCAGATTCCAAATGGACTGGCCGTGGCGAATGAGAACGAGTTTTGGCATTGCGGAGCGAGAAGAATACCGCTCAGAGGGTCAGTGCGCCGGTATGGGCTCGTACTGTAGTGGCGAAAGGGCTGCGCATGAAGTGGATGTAATCCGTCTCGGGGAAATCGATATTGCGTTCCCCCGCAATTCCCCTGAGTTGTCCCCGGTGGTAAGTTCCGTGATTGATGACGTGCCTTACGATCTCGGACACTTCGCTATCATAGTGATCGCCTTTCGACGTTGTGTAGGAGATTACGGCACCTAAGTCGGCACCCAGCATGAATCGCTTCCAGCGGCCGATGCTTCGATCAAGATGGACGGCGAATTCGTCTAAAGTCGGTTGCCAAGGCTGAGTGCCTTCAATGCGAGTTAGCCAGATAACTTGCGCTTCCAGGATATGGAGGAGGACGCTCTGCTGCACCATCGAATTGGCGGGCGCAATCCACTGCAAATTCGCCCATCGATCGTAATCAAATAGCGAAGACAGTTCTTCTCGTGCCGACATCTATGCCTTCCAGTTGTACTCAGCCGCCTGGCCCGAAGGCTTCCCTATTAGTTCACCTTCTTTGACAACGCTCTTTCCTTGCAGTATGACGTGAACCGGCCAGCCTGTAAAGGTCTCTCCTTCGTAAGGACTCCAACCGCACTTACTGACCACCATGCTTCTCTCGAACTGCACTTTACGTGCCGGATCTACAAGTACAAGGTCAGCCAAGAAACTTGGAGCGATCCTTCCCTTATTTCTCAGTCCGAACAGTCTTGCAGGGTTCTCAGATGAAAGAGAAGCTACTTGCTCGAGGGTTAATCTGCCTTGATTAAAAAACGTTAAGAGAACTGGAAGCATTGTCTGAACGCCTGGCATGCCGCTCGGACTGTGGGGATAAGGCTTCGCCTTTTCATCCAACGTATGGGGAGCATGATCGCTGCCAAAGATGTCAAAGATGCCCTGCTGAAGGGCAGCCCATAGTGCCTGGCGATGTTCCTCCGATCGAATGGGGGGATTCATCTGAGCAAGAGACCCGAGCCGCTCATAAGCCTCGGGTGCGGAAAAGAACAGATGTTGAGGGGTTACCTCGGCCGTAACTCTGCCTACCTGCTGTCTCTTCGCCTCCCGGATGAGCGGTATTTCATCCGCACTTGAAACATGGAGGACGTGGACAGGGCGACCGGTCTCGTGAGAGACTTGGAGAAGCTGTTCGGTTGAGATTCGCGCGCTCTCAGCGTCGCGAATGTTTGGATGTTCCGTCACCGGGCATGGGTCGGCAGCGGCTGCTTTTCGCTCCCTCAAGCGCTGCTCGTCCTCCGAGTGGACCGACACGCGCCTCGTTCCGTTAGTCAGGGCAGCGTGGAGGAATTCTCGGCCTTCGAGGAGAAGGGAGCCCGTGGAACTGCCCATGAAGATTTTGATGCCAGGTGACCCGGGCAACAACTCGAGGGCGGCCAGTTCATCCAAATTTTCTGCTGTAGCGCCCACGAAGAATCCATAGTCGCACCACGCTCTGCCGGCGGCTCTTATCAGCTTGTCGTGAAGGGCATCGCGAGATGTGGTCGGGGGAGACGTGTTCGGCATTTCGAAGATGGTCGTGACACCACCCAGGATCGCCGCTCGTGTGCCGGATTCCAAGTCTTCTTTGTGCTCCATGCCGGGCTCGCGGAAGTGGACCTGGGTGTCGATGAGCCCGGGAAGGACCAACAATCCCGTCGCATCAATGACCTGCTCAGCGGTATCGGCAGCGAGAGAGCCAACCGAGACAATCTTGTCGCCGCTTATCCCTACGTCGCCCTCATGGACGCCTTGCGAAGAAACGATGCGGCCGCCGCGGATAAGAGTGTCGTAGAGCACTGCTTATTTTGACTCTCGGGGCCGCGCCGTAAATCGTAAATCGTAAATCGTAAGTCGCCGGAAGCGGAATAGGATCGCTAAACGAACAGGTCTGCCTTGCAATTTCGAGTCCGGCGATTTACGATTTACGATTTACGATTTACGATCTACCGCGCAGCCACAACGTATAATCCCGCGGCATGGTTGTCGCCACTTACAATGCTGCCGGCCTTAGAGCCCGGCTTCCCGGCGTCCTCGATTGGCTGGCTGAGAACGAGCCGGACGTTTTGGGCATTCAGGAGACGAAGGTGGTAGATGACATTTTTCCCATGGCCGAATTCGAGGAGCTCGGCTACAGCGTTGTCGTGAATGGGCAGAAGTCGTGGAACGGCGTGGCTCTCTTGGCTCGGGGTCCGATCACGAGCTTGAGAAGGGGGTTTCAGGACGATTTGTTTCCGGAGGACGCGCGGATCATCACAGGTGAGGTTAACGGCGTCACCATCATCAACACGTACGTCCCGAACGGCACGGCTCTGGGGACTGACAAGTTTGAATACAAGCTCCGCTGGCTAGAGCGGTTTGCCAAATACTTGGGCGACAACTTCCGCCCCGACCAACCGCTTATTTGGATGGGCGACATCAACATCGCGCCCACAGACAACGATGTCTTTGACCCCAAGCGCCACTGGGGAAAGGTCGGCTTTCACCCGGACGAGATTTCGCGCCTCGAGAAAATCGTCAACTGGGGCCTCGTCGACCTCTTTCGAATGCACACCGAGGGACCGGGCAATTACACCTACTGGGAGTTCACCATTCCGGGGTCAGTTCAGCGGAATTTAGGTTGGAGGATCGATCACATCTACGCGACCAAGCCAGTGGCAGAGGCTTGTATCCGAAGCTGGATAGACAAAGATGCCCGGTCTGCCGAGCGTCCTTCCGATCACACGTACGTGTTGGCCAAAATCGACATATAGTGAAGAAACCGGCATGGCCCGCAGCGCGAGGAACTCAATTTGTGTCGACTTTGGTCCAGCACCGAAACAGGGCATTTTGAGAAGTGCTCATCGCATCGGTCATCGCCCTGTGGTCGAACCTGCTTAGCTTCATAAGCTCCTTCACGAGCTCAGGTTCGCCATCCGCTTCGATTGGTATCCAGATTTTCTTTCCGCCACCTTCCAAAACCCAAAACACGTCCCAACTAATGGGTCCCTCGCCTGTGCGTATCGATACGGATTCGAGCTCCTCGAAAGTGATCTTACGGGTCTCAAGCCTTTCTGGAAAGTTTGAGGTGATGCCAGTGTCGTCGAGAGTACAGAAATAGGGATAGGTTCTCGGAGCTTTCTGTTCGTCATTTTTCTTTGCGAACAGTCGGTCGAAGAAGTTCATGTCAGGTACTAGAAATTCTACATGATCTTTGGCTTCTCGCAGGGGGAACCGCGAGGCAACCCTCTGAGGGCTCAAGGCTTAATGCTCAGCGCTCTCCCATCCCCGGCTACAATGAAATCACCATGCAAGCAGCCGACTTGACCGATGCTCTGAAACGGACCTATCTGATGAGTGGTCTCAACGAAGACCAGGTGAAGAGCATCGAGAAGATTGCTAACCTCCACAACTTCGAGGGAGGGGACACGATCATCCGACAGTTCTCGAAGGACAGCGACCTGCTCGTGGTCATTGAAGGGTCGGTCCGAATCAATACATTTTCTGGCGAAAAGATCGCGGAAGCGGGACCGGGGAGCGTGATCGGCGAGATGTCGCTTATCGACGATAAGCCCCGCTCGGCAACAGTGGTCAGCATGGGACGCGCGCGAGTCGCAGTGATCCCATCTCAGAAGATTTGGGAGTTGATGCGAGAAGACGCAAACCTGGCAAGGCTGATCCTGCTAAACATCGCCCGCATCCTCAGTACGCGCTTGAGAGCGGCCAACATTCAGCTCGACCTTGGCGTTCACAAATAAGCCGCCAACCTAAGGAAACCTGATGCCGCTTATCCTCGCCTTGCTCGGCTTGATCACAATGCGTCAATCGGCGAGCGACCGGGTTATGGTCATTGATAGGGACTCAGGCATGGCAGTGGAATTACCGCAGCCACCCAGACATTCTTTCAAGCAGCTTGGTGATCTAACGCAATCGGTGTACCTATCGAAGAATCAAGACTTCAGCTTCCTTTTCATAGTCACCAGCCCTCCTCGGGATGACGAACGATTTCTGGACTCAAACTCCCTAGACACCCTGGACAAGAAGATCGGGGCTCTAATTCCGGGAGTGATCGACGAGCGAACTCCGGCGATTTTTGGACCTTGCCGCGGTTACGCCTACGCCGGCCATAAAGATATGGGCGACGGCATAGTGAAGTACGACGCACGATTTGTTCTCGTAGGAACCTGCTGGGTTTTGATGGAGGTCTTCGGAATGACCGATCCTGCCAAGAGCCCAGAAACCCAGGATTATTTCAACTCCCTCGTGCTGACAACAACGGGCGCTCGCTTACTTGCGCCCGGAGGTCTTATTGTATGCCTAGACGAACATCTACGCTCGCCAAACCACCCACCACCGAACCCATCTATTCGGAAGCACAGCTTCAACCTGTCTTGGACGCCCTTCAGGCAGTAAAAGCCGGCGACTTCTCCGTCCGACTTCCTGAAAGTAAGAACGGCGTTCTAAGCCAGATTTACAAGGCGTTTAACGAAGTCGTCAACCTCAACCAACACGAAGCCGAAGAGATCGTGCGCGTTGGACGCTTGGTTGGACGCGAGGGCCGAATGACCGAGCGCGCCCACCTTAAGAACTCGGGCGGGTCCTGGGCAACCAGTATCGACAGCATCAACTCGCTGATCGAAGACCTTGCCCGGCCTACTACTGAGGTTGCCCGTGTTATCACCGCGGTTGCGGAAGGCGACCTGAATCAGAAGATGGCTTTGGAAATTGAAGGCACCCCGGTTAAAGGCGAATTCCTCCGGATTGGTACGACGGTTAACAAGATGGTCGACCAGCTAGGTTCATTCGCAGCTGAAGTTACCCGTGTGGCCCGCGAAGTGGGAACGGAAGGAAAGCTGGGAGGCCAGGCCAAGGTGCCAGGCGTCAGCGGAACTTGGAAAGACCTTACGGACAACGTAAACCTCCTGGCCGGAAACCTTACAGACCAGGTGCGAAACATCGCCAAGGTTACGACTGCTGTTGCGAATGGAGACCTCTCGCAGAAGATCACAGTCGATGCCAAGGGCGAGGTTTTGGAGCTGAAGAACACGATCAACACGATGGTGGACCAGCTCAACTCCTTCTCCGACGAAGTTAACCGTGTTGCCCGCGAAGTGGGAACGGAAGGGAAGTTGGGCGGCCAAGCACGAGTGCACGGTGTCAGCGGAACGTGGAAGGACCTAACCGACAACGTTAACTTCATGGCTACCAACCTTACGACCCAGGTGCGAGGCATCGCCAAGGTCGTTACCGCCGTTGCAAACGGCGACCTAGAGCAGAGACTCGTCCTTGAAGCCAAGGGCGAAGTCGCCGAACTTGCCGATACGATCAACTCGATGACGGGAACGCTGAGCACCTTTGCCGAGCAAGTCACCACCGTGGCCCGCGAAGTAGGTACGGAAGGAAAGCTGGGCGGCCAGGCCGTCGTCCCCAACGTTGCCGGTACTTGGAAGGACCTTACCGACAACGTTAACTTCATGGCTTCCAACCTCACCACC
>JANYLD010000144.1 GCA_025363835.1 Armatimonadota bacterium | reverse complement strand
CCCGGCACAAACATCCGGGCAACGGGAGAAGCCGGCACAAACATCCTGGACAAGGGGAAGGGAGTCGTCTCCAAGTTAGTCCATCAGCTCTCGACCCTTGGTCTCGATCACCAGGGGCATGAGGAGGAGGCCCAGAATGGGGATGATTCCTACGAGTGTGAGGACGTGGAGTGCGGCTGCAAGGGAATCTTGCTTTTGGGATGCGATGCTGCCGACGAGGAAGGGACCGCCGGCGGCGATGATTCGGCCGGTGTTATAAGTGAAGCCGGCGCCGGTGGCACGGAGCCTTGTGGGGAAGAGTTCGGGGAGGTAGAAGGTGAAGCTGCCGAAAACGCCGAAGATGGTGAGGCCGATGAAGAAGTACATGAAGAGCCGGGAATGCTCGGGCATCGTGGTTCCGAAGGTTGCGTAGATGGCGATGGCTGCGCCGATGAAGTAGATGATGAACATCGGCTTGCGGCCCAGATACTTGGCGACGGGGATAGTGAGGAGGGTGCCGATGAGGCCGCCGATGTTGAACCAGTTTGTGGCGGTCGCTTTCCAAGCGTTCACGAGGGCGGCGGTTTCTGCTTTTGGCAGACCCTGCGTCTTTGCGGCAGCCTGCGCAAGGCCCGTTGAAACGACCGGGATGAAGGCGTTGACGCTCCACCACATGATGAGTGAAACGACGGCCATGGCGAAGCCGCTGATGGTGAGCCGGAGATATTTGGGTCCGAACAGTTCCGAGATCTTGGCCTGGGTTGTTTCCACCGCTTGCTTCCATCTCTCGGGCTCCTTGACGAAGACCCTAACGATGAACGCGGCGACGGCGGGGATGAGGCCCGTCAGGAAGACGTAGCGCCAGGCGACCGTGGGGTCAAGATGTCGAGTTGGGTCTTGGATGAGTTTGGTGAGGAAGGTGGCGAGGAAGAGGCCGGCCGGGGCTGAGGTGTAGAGGAGGGCGCCAGCTTCCACCCGTCGCTTCTCGGGCACCACTTCTGCGACCATGGCGGCGCCGGCCGCCCATTCGCCGCCGATTCCTAAGCTGGCGATGATGCGGAAGAGGACGAGGGCGAAGATGTTAGGGGCTGCAGCGCAAAGGGCGGTGCCGAGCGCGTACATGGACATCGTGATGAGGAGGGTCTTGGTCCGGCCGATCTTGTCGGCCACCCGGCCGAAGACGAGTCCACCAACTGCCCAGCCGATAAGGAGCAGGGAGGTGAGAATTCCGGTCCATTGGAGGGTGGCGGACTTGGCTTCTGGGGAATCTAGGCGGAGTCCGAGGAGGGTGGGGACGCAGGTTGGGGCGACGTAGTTGAAAAGGAGCCCGTCGAAGACGTCAAATCCCCAGCCGACCCATGCCGCGAAGAGGACTACCCATTGGTAGCCGGTCATGTCTAAGAAACCGCGTCGTTGCGCGGCTGCTGGTGCGCTCATCTATGGTGGAGACGTTCGATGCGGTTTGCGCGATGCGGGATTCAGGATTCAGGATTTTGGAACACAGATTGAACGCCTTGCTGCCTTCAGCTTTTTCACCACAACGGCACAACGAGCACAACGGACTCACAACGTCGGATTGCGTTCGCTTTGGCTTACGATAAGTCGAACAACTTTTATCCTCACATGCCCCTTCGGCGTTGTGAAACCGTTGTGTTCGTTGTGTCGCTGTGGTGAAAGAACTGAGAAGCGGGACTATCAGTCATTCGCTGTATCGATACTTCGCCTCCGTCGGTGAGGAGGTCGAGGAGGTGCCAAGTGGGCGTCCCAAACAAAGGGATGTACGCCATTATAAGCGCTTACTCATGATAACGCTTCGGTAGTTGACCGGCTCCCATTTCACGCTACCGACGATGCGGAAGCCGCGCTTTCTGTAGAGGTCGATGAGGTGTTGGGCGGACTCGGCGGTGTCTAGGGCGAGCTCGGCCGCGTGTGTCTCGCTCGCTCGAAGTTCAACGTGATCCAGGAGTGCTCCTCCGATGCCGCGGCCTTGTTCTGTCGGCTCGACTCCGAACTGGCCGAACACGGCGACGTCGGGGCGGTTGTACCAATCGTGGCCTCTGGCAGTACCTGGGTGGCGGAAAAGGATGGTTCCAACGATTCTGCCATCCAGCTCGGCTACATAGCATTCCGCGTTTTTAAGGCGATGCTTGGTGGTTGCGTCGTCTTGATGAGTTGCCACGAATTGGAGGCCCATGGCGGCGAGTTGGGCATAGGCGCGGTGGAGGAGTTGGGTTAGCTCGGTGATGCTGTCAGACTCAGCAAGCGGGCGGACTTTGACCTCCATGCCCTTATGATGCCTCGGGGAACGGGTTGACGGTGCGGTCCGTTTTAGTGGATATGCCGTTGATCGCCTTTGTAGTTGCGTTCCTCGGTTCGGCGTTGGCTGGAATCGTGGCGGTTCGGGCTACGGAAGTGCAGCCTGCGGTTCTTGTGATTGCCATCGTGTGCACTGCGCTTGGCTTCGCGACTCCGAAGTTTGCATGGCTCTGGGCGATCATGGTTGGCCTCGGCGTGTTCGGCGGGTATGTCCTCGCCGGACTCGTCGGGATTCATGTGAAGGCGCCCCCGATGATTGAGGGGCACGAGAACGTTTATGGGTCTCTTATTGCCTTGGCGCCCGCGTTTGTGTTTTCCTGTATTGGGGCGGCTGCGAGGTGGATTGCGGCGCCGGGAATGCCGCAGGGCCGTGGTTCGGCCTAAGGCAGGACTTTCAGTGCCCGGAGCGGCACGCCGTAGCTGACGTTGGCTGCTTGGCCGGCGTCGTACCAATACTCGAGGCGCGAGTTTTTGATCAGCTCTAGCTTCTTGCCGTAGAACTGGCTTTTGTGGATGGCGAGCATTGCTTCGCCTTGATCGACGGTTTGGCTTACGTCGGGGGTGAAGTTAGGGGCCGTGGTGTCGTAGAGGAGCATCCATTTGACGCTGCGCTGGGCCTCGGGAATGGCTTGTACCGCTTGGAGAGCTGCCGCGCCGGAGGCGAGGTGGTCGGCGTGGTTGATTGTTGGCCAGTATTCGGTGTCGAAGGCGATGACGTACTCGGGCTGGATCTTCTCGACGTAGTCCTGAACCATCTTGGCGTTGTCCGGCTGGCCGGCAAGGCGTCCGTCGGGCTCGTGGAAGAAGGTCACTTCTTTGGAGTAATGGGACGCGGCTTCCCGCTGCTCTGCCTCGCGGACCCGTCGGGTCTCGGGCACGTCTTGCTTGGCCCAGAAGTAAAAACTTTTGTCGCCGTCGGTCATGACGAGTTGGTGGATTTCCGCCCCAGAGGCGGCGAGTTTAAGGAGGAAGGGGCTGATGAAGAATTCGGAGTCGTCTGGGTGAGCCTGCACGAGGACGATCTTGACGCCCTTGGAAAAAAGTCGCTCTGAGTCCGGATCGACCGGAGGATTTGGGTCTGGTGGAGGCTTGGCGAAGAAGTGGATCCGCTGCGGCTGGTAGAAATAGAACGCGACGATGAGCAGCGTCATCGTTCCGTAAACGACCACTCGCCGCTGGAGTCGACGTTTCCTCTCCGCCGGACTCAATGGCGGGGACTTCTTAAAGGGTCGCATTCGCTTGTAGGTTGACGCGTTTGCCGTAGTTGGGCGTTCCCGCTTGTTGGGGACGACGAGGTGAGTTTTGGGCGTTCGGGCTGTCCGGCTCTCAGGTTTTCCGAATGAAGTCTCTGACATCATCACATGATCACCTCATCATCCCCAAAACCCGGTAACGTCAGCAAATGCCTCCATGCGATTGGGCTCGGTCGGATTTGATGGTGGCTTATCATGACCAGGAGTGGGGTTTGGCTTCTCATGACGATCGACACCTGTTTGAGATGCTCATTCTGGAGGGCGCTCAAGCCGGGTTGAGTTGGGAGACGATACTGAAGCGGCGAGAAGGCTACCGGGCGGCGTTTGACAACTTTGACGTTAAATTGGTCGCCGACTACGGGCCCGAGAGAAAGCTGGAGTTGATGCAGGACACGGGCATCATTCGGAACCGAGCGAAGATTGAATCGACCGTGTTGAACGCACGAGCCTTCCTTCGTATTCAAGAGCAATTCGGCTCGTTCGACGCCTTTCTTTGGGGCATGTTTGGGGGCAAACCGAAGGTGAATTCGTTGACCTCTATGTCCGATCTTCCGGCGAAGACCGAAGAATCCGACAGGCTGAGCAAAGAGCTTTTGAAGCGCGGTTTTAAGTTCGTCGGATCCACCATTTGCTACTCCTATATGCAGGCGGTCGGCGTTATTAACGACCACTTGGTAACCTGCCATCGCTTTGAAGAAGTACAGCGATGAACGAAGGCAGCGACGACGTCCAAAGGCTGATCTTTGAGGGCTTCGGCGCGCTGGAAATCGGCGACTTTGAGCGGGCTCTGCGGGTTGCGCGTGAACTGCATAGCCACGGACACACTTCCGCGTTCGAGATTGAAGCGCGAGCCAGATGGGACCTAGAGGACCGCGATCGCGCGATCGAGGTACTGAAAGAGGGCGTCCAGGAAGCTGCAGACCAGTTTGTCCTCTGGGACTACTTGGCCAGCTATCTCTCCGATGAGGGGCGATTTGAAGAGGCGCTTCAAGCCTATTACCGCAGCCGAGAATGCACGGGCGCGCCAACGGAAGCAGTTGACTTTAACATCGCGGTGATCTATCAGCGGGAGGAGCGGCATGAGCGCGCCCTCGCTCTGTTGGATGCGATCTCGCCGACTCCGAGCTTGCCTATC
>JANYLD010000307.1 GCA_025363835.1 Armatimonadota bacterium | reverse complement strand
CCGCAGATCCGAGATCCGAGATCCGAGATCGACTCACTCCTGAGTGACTTCGACCCGGATGCCGATCTTCGCGATGACGTCCCCCGCTGTCCTGCAATCCGTCTCCTTGCCGTGGTGGACTACCGAACGGCCAAGGTGATCAACTTCCCAGGCCTCCATCTCGGCCTCTTCCAATCCGCAACCGGTAGCGAGGATAAGGATCGATATCACTTCCTCGTAGGTGTTGTAGTCGTTGTTATAGACGGTGACGATCCAGCCGTGCTCGGAAGCTTCTAAGTCCCGATGACGGATTTCTGGAGCCTCAATAGTTCCCGGGGAGGCCATGGTTATGTCCAGTTGACTTAGGCATCCCATTCGGGAGACACCTCCGCTTTAACTCCAATTCTGGAGATGACAAAGGCGGCGGACTCGCACTCTTGGCGCGCCGCGAAATGAACAGAAGCCTTGCCGTAAACCTCGGCTTCCCAGACTTCCAACGCCGCTTCCTGAATATCACAGCCGGTGGCACTCATGAGCACTTCGCAGACCTGGTCGCGGTCGGTGTAATCGTTGTTATAGATAACGACTTTCCATCGGGCACCCAGGTCCGAGCCCGGCTCGTCGATCTGCGGCAAAAGGGATGGCTGACTCATGTTTTTTGAATCCGATGCTTGATGGTCTTAGCTCCAGCCTTAGAAATTGGGCGTTGGCCACTTACTTAATTCTCAACGCTTCGGCTCGTCGCAAATTGGGCCACTCTTGATCATTCTATCAAAGGATTTGAATTCTTGCCAAGGTTAATTGCTATGTCCGGCTCGCGAAGGCCGTTTTAGGTTGGGAACAAGCAGCATCAACAAACCGAAGAGACCTACCAGGAGTGCTCCCACGCCAGTTGCCAAGCCCGGGGGCTGATACCTAAACTCGATTCTGTGGCTGCCGGCAGGAACCTGAATCTCCCTAAAAAAGCTGGAGGCGATCACTGCGGGGTGACCATCAACTTTCGCTGTCCAACCTTCCGAGTTGCGATCTCGCAAGGTTAGTGTGCCCGGGCCGCTTGCGATTAACGAGATCCGGTCAAATCCCTCTTCAACGATCTTGGCGTCTCCATGCGGAGAACTGATACGTCCCGGTCCTTGCATGTCGATAGCCTGGATTTCTGGGTAAGAGCTCGTTCCTGGGGAGCGCAAGGCCAAAACCTTTGTGACTCCCAGGTTGGCAAGTGCCTTCGCGTCGAACGGAGGCTTAATGAACAACATATTCCCGTTTGTGGGCGGCGACGAATCCGTATGATTAACAGAATCCAGCGCCGACTTTGTGTCCCTATCCAGAAGCGAGTCGTATCCCGCAACGTCATGGAAGCCGAAGAGCGAAGCAGTGTTCGCCGGCATGACCGTCGGGACGCGGACGGCTAGCTGCCAATCGTTGTTGACGAACGCATATCGAGCGCTCGCAGAAATATTGGGCCTGGCGAGCGGCATGCCGAAACTGATTGGAAAGATTCCGTTAACCAAGAGCGGGCCCAGCATCAGGGTAGCCAAAATCAACCCTCCCTTTCGCTGCCTGCCTGGCAGGGGAGCAAAGGAAACGAGACAAGAAAGTCCCAAGGCGGCCAGTAGCCATGGCGTGGCGGCGGCCGTGGCATAGGCCACGGCTCTGAGCACGGCAGGATTTGGGCTTTTTACGAGGTAATCCGGGAGCGCGACTGTGAGAATTCCCAACATTGCCGCAAGCAAGGGGTACCGCCATCGACGCTCCGGGAGTCCTTCTCGGATCAGCCGCGAAGCACCCAACCCGCCAAGAACACTGGCAGCGAGCACAAACAGAACCTCGGCGCGCCCCGGAGAGCCGGTAGCCGCCCAGCCAGGCAGCCCAAAGTACAGAAGGCGGTCAAAAGGCGTTCCCAGCGCAATGAGGAGGCCTAAAACTCCGATAGCGGCCATCCCTACGACCTCCGTTCTCAGCCAATCCTTGAGACGCAACACGAAGAGGAGGCCGAACAGCAACGGCCCGATCCCGATCGCGGACTCGGCAAAATCTGAACCCCGCTGAATCAATGCCGGCCAATAGCCGTTTAAGCCGTCAACGAGGGTCGACTGCTGCTCTGGATTTCCTAGAATTGCTGGATACACAATGCCGGAGAGTTGCACCGGACTGATCGCCCCTCCAACGTATGCGTCGTAGCCCGCAGCGGACGCCTGTGGCTGACGATGAGAGTGCTTGCTGAAGGCCAAGACGGGTAGCAGCTGGGGCCCGGCAAGGCAGAATCCCAGAACCACAGCGATGAAGCAAGGCGTTATCGAAAGGAAGGCCGGGGTTAAGACCACGTAAAGACGAGAGGGCCCGAGGCCAAAATGGTTACCATCCGTTTGGACCCTGCCGTCAATGATCGAGGACTGACGGAAGATTCTTAGTGTGCGGAAGGTCAAGGCTATGACCAGGACCGCTAAGGCCATGAGGCCAAAGGCAGCGAACTGCAAGTGGCCGGCAAGGAGCATCATGGCAACGCATAGTGCCAATCCGGCTCTCCAGCGAATGGAGGAACGCTGCTGAGACATAGCTTCGGCCACTGCCTCGGCTACGGTCGCCGATGTCGGCTGAAAAGTACGCGGATGCTCATCGATGCCCCAAAACAGGCTGGTCTGAAAGACCGCAAGGGCGCACGCCAACACCCACGGAATCCACGAAACCGTCGTGATCACGCTGGGCAGGGACGTCCAGGAAACCATGAACGCGGACAAAGAAAACGAGGCACTGGCGACGAGACCGCCGACCCGCTCGCCGCCCAACCGCCGCACCAAAACAAAAACTCCAAGGCCGGCCCAAAACAGATGGAGCCACGCTAAGAACGTCATCCCCGCATACACCGGCACATGCAGCAACCCCATCAATATGTGTGGCGGATAGAACCCGGCGGACTGGGAGTTCGCCAGCAACGGCGTTCCCAACAGTTGATACGGATTCCAAAAGGGCATCTCCCCCTTTGACCAGGCCTGGAAAACCAAAAATCTCCAAGGCGCAAACTGAAGAACGGCGTCTGCCTGAAGAACGTCCCATGGCGCCTTCGGTGCTGGCGCGTTCCAGGGCCACATCGTTCGGATCTGGTCCCACGGGCCAATTGCTTGCCCTCCAAACACAGCGGGCCACAAAGGAAGCAATGGAGCCAGCGCCAGTACTACAGCCGGCCACCAGCGGCGAAGAAAGCTCATGTAGTTAGAGCCAGGAGTTAAACCGCATTAGCAATAGCCGATCTGGCGATTCGCCTTCTCATGATTGGGCTGTTGCTGAAGGACGATCCGCAAGTTTTCGCAGGCCTCGGCATACATGCCAAGCATCATCTGCGTCATTGCCAAGTCATAGCGAAGGTCCGCGTGCGTTGGGCTCGCTGTGCACAGCGTTTGCAACGTCGCGATCGAGCCGTCAAAATCTCCCTCGAATCCCTGAATCAGCCCGAGTTGCCACTTGGCATCTACATGATTCGGGTCTATTTGGAGAACTTTTAGCAGCTCTTCTTTAGCCTCGGAATACCGACCCTCGCATCGAAGATCGAACCCTCTTTGATATAGAGCGGGCGCGTCCAAAATCGGCGTCATGAGCCTCCCGATGCAGTATAACACAGCATCCATTTCGGTCGGTTCAGGCTTAATGAAGGCTTAGGAAAAACCGGTGATGCGGGTTGGGCATCAAGTGGGAGGCCGTATTCTAAACCCAATACCCAGCCTACGCCGGACCCGGCTCCAGGCGAGGCGGAATGCTCGCCTGCTTTTGCGAGCGCTCGACCTCCCGTTGAGGATTCTCAAGCTGCGGAGGCGGTGAGACCTTTGCCATCGGCTCCAAGGTTTTTCCCGCCATGACGGCGAGGAAGTCTTCCCTGTTCAGCGTCTCGCGCTCCAACAGGGCTTGGACCACCGCGTCAAGCTGTTCTCGGTAAGTCATCAAGAGCTCGGTCGACCGTGAATGGCACTTTTCGACGATGGCGTGAACCTCTTCGTCCACAATCTTTGCTACGTCTTCCGAATAGTTGCGCTCGTCAGAGTAGTCGCGCCCGAGAAATGGGTTATGGTGCCGCTGGCCAATAGCAAGCGTTCCCAGCCGGTCGCTCATGCCGTACTCGCAGACCATGGCCCGAGCGATACGGGTGACGTGCTCTAGGTCGTTGACAGCGCCCGTCCAGATCTCGCCGTAGACGATCTCTTCGGCAACCCGCCCGCCAAGCGCCGTAGACACTCGGTCCAAAAGCTGATTCTTGCTGACCAAATACTTGTCCTGCTCGGGCAGATACATAGTTGAGCCGAGGCTCATACCGCGGGGCAAAATCGTCACCTTGTGAACTGGGTCCGAATGCTCCAGTATCTCACCAACGATCGCATGGCCTGCCTCGTGGTATGCAAGAACGACCCTTTCTTTGGCGTCAATGATTCGGCTTCGGCGCTCGGGGCCGGCCATAACACGGTCGAGAGCCTCTTCGAGGTCAACTTGCATAACCTTGCTATGGCCGCGTCGAGCGGCAAGTAGCGCGCCTTCGTTCAGCATGTTGGCAAGATCAGCGCCGGTGAAACCCGGCGTTCTCTTTCCAAGCGTCTCCAGGTCGATGTCCGTGTCTAGAGGCTTGCCTTTCGAGTGGATCCTTAGAATGGCATGTCGACCGTTCGCGTCGGGAGCGTCCACCACAATCTGGCGGTCAAAACGACCGGGCCTGAGCAATGCGGGATCCAGAACGTCGGGACGGTTCGTCGCGGCGATCAGAATGACGCCGCTGTTCGGGTCAAAACCATCCATCTCCACCAGGAGCTGGTTCAAAGTCTGCTCGCGCTCATCGTGGCCGCCCCCGAGGCCGGCGCCTCGCTGGCGTCCCACCGCGTCGATTTCATCCACGAAAATGAGGGATGGGCGATGGGCCTTCGCTGTCTCAAACAAATCTCGCACACGGGCAGCACCCACACCGACGAACATCTCGACGAAGTCTGAACCGCTGATGTGGAAAAACGGAACGCCGGCCTCGCCGGCAATGGCCCTCGCCAGGTGCGTCTTTCCCACGCCCGGGGGCCCGGTTAGAAGGATTCCTTTCGGGATCTTCGCGCCTAAAGCGGCGTATTTCTTCGTATTCTTCAGGAAGTCGACGATCTCAAAAAGCTCTTGCTTGGCTTCATCGATGCCTGCGACGTCCTCAAACGTGATCTTGGGCCCCGATTCGCCCACGCGCTTCGCTCTGCTTCGTCCAAAACTCATTGCTTGGTTCCCGCCCATCTGCGCCGGGCGCAGGAGGAGGAAGTAGACGAGGCCAAAAAGCATTAGCGGGAGCGCGATGATAGAGAGCAGGCTGACCAAATTTTGCAGCGCGGGAGGGGGTGGGAAGTTGACTCCAATGGGGGGAGCATGATTCTTGTAGGTGGCGCTGAGGTCCTGCCAAAAGGCCGTGGCAGTCAAGTCCGGGCCGCGTGAGGTGAACTTCGTGCCGTCGTTAAACGAGCCATTCACTCTTCCATCAGCTTGAATGTCGACTGACTTGATCCGGTCGATCTGATTCTTCGAAACCAATTCGCTGTACTGCAACTCAGTAGGCTGCTTTCCCAATAAATTGGTCCCCGTGCCGCTAAAGTTGACGAGCGCTACCACGAGAACTCCGACAACCAGTAGGACAAAAAGTGCTTTACCGGTTTTATTCAAAACAATTCACCATACATTCTCTTGTCTAGGCTACGTCTGGACGCCATGTCGCGTTTCTCATTATGCCTTGGGAGGTGCGGATAAAGGCCCAAAGCGCAATTCCACAGCCCTCCGAGTTTCCGTGTCCGGTGAGACTCGACCGTCCAAGCACACGCCCGGCGCCCAAACGGGGCCTACCATATCACAAATGATTGGCAGACGAGCCCGCGCTGCTTTCGAAAGTTTTGCCTCAGCCAGCATGTCGCTCAATTTCCTGGTACCTGCAAACCCGATCGGCTGCATCGAATCTCCTGCCTTGAGAGTTCGGAAGTACAACGCTCCTTTGACCTTCTCCGCATCCAGTTGGGTTTCTAGCGCCGCTCTCTTGGGGGCCTTCCCCTTGTAATCCGTTTCGGCGGCAGACAGAACCCAGCCAAACTCCTCGCTTTCCGTCTCTCCTGGCAGAGTGAGAGAACTCCGTAAAGGAAGCGTTGGGGTCACTTGTCGCGCATGGATCCGTATCGCATCCCATTCGATGACCACTTCGCCGCCTTCTGCCGTCACGCTTCCCTTATCTCCCTCCGCAATGCCCTCCAAAATAACTTCCGTTTGGTCTGAATCCAGAGACGCTCCCAGCACGCCGGCCACCAGCCGCACGGCACGCTTGAACAGTACGGGAGGCAACGATGCCAAGGTTTGCCTGTCTAGGACCGCTTCCACATCTTTGGTCAGGAAGCTCAACACGCCATTCGGATGGCGCTCGCTCTGCTCTAACGCCGCAGCTGCCATAGAGTTTAGAAAGTTGTCTTCCTCCGATGCGATGGCCGCCAGGCGAGCCACCGCTTCTTCAGCGGCCGGATTTAAAGCCTTGAACTCGGGGACAATTCGATGCCGGATTCTCGCTCGTGAGAAGGTCAGGTCTTCGTTGGCGGGGTCATCGTGGTACCAGAAACCGAGGTTCTCGCAATACGCCCGTGTTTCTTCTCGAGTGAAGATCATGAAGGGACGGATGATATTCTCGCGCTTCTCGGGGATGCCGGCAAGCCCAGCAAGCCCGCTCCCACGAGCGATGTTAAGGAAAATGGTCTCCACGTTGTCGCTCAGTGTATGTGCGGTGGCGACAAGGACGCAGCCGGTTTGGAAGGACGCCTGTCGGAAGTAGCCGTATCGCGCTTCTCTTCCCGCTTCTTCCAGCCCGATCCTGAAGTCCTTGGCCAGCCTGGGGACATCCGCTTTGCCGGTCACGATCGGGATGTCGAGTTCTTTGCAGAATGCTTCGCAAAGCTTAGCTTCGCGGTCCCCTTCCGCTCGTTGGCCGTGATGCAGATGAGCGGCCACGATATCAATCCCAATTAGGTGAAGCAAATGAAGAAGACAAGTAGAATCCGCCCCCCCGCTGTAACCTACGAGCACCCGAGACCCAGGCGGAATGAGCCCGGTCTTCTCGACGTGCTCCCGAAATCGATCGAGCATGGATGCAGATTACCGACACCCGCTGGGAGTGCGGCCTGCCCGGCGGCGCTCCCAGTGGGCCCGTAGTTGACACTTCCCTGTCGCTTGAGCCAGACTAGAACCGGCTCTCCTATTCGGCACTAGCAATTGCTTCTGTCCCGGGACTGCTGCTCAAATCCTATGGATACCCACGAACGTTAAACGCCGCCTGAATGGCGGCACATAGCCCGGGAGTCGGCCGCAGGCTCAACGGGTTAAGAAGTAAGGAAGCCGCCATGCGAACCGACGATAAAACGTTTGTCGACGAACTGCGCTCACTCGCAAAGATCGAGGACCCAGAAGTAATTCGGGAACACCTCGAAGGCATTCGTCCGGAAGACCTTGCTGAAGCCTTGCCGCGCCTCGAACTCCAAGACGGCCTCGCGATCCTCCAGCGCATGGATGAGGAGCGAGCGGCCTACGTCCTCGTCGAACTCCCGAACGAAACGGTCCGGGCCTACCTAGACGAGCTGCCAGACGCGACCGTCGCCCACTACCTCGACGTCCTCCCGATGGACGACGCCATCGAGATCACTGAGGAACTTTCCCCAGAAAGGCGCGAAGCGATCCTCCAAGTCATCCCGGAAGAGGACGCCAGCGAGATCGAACGCCTTCTCGCCTATCCGGACGATTCGGTCGGAAGGCGCATCACGGAGGACTTCGTCCGAGTGCGCCCCGAGGCAACCACATCGGACGTTCTTCGAGACCTAAGAGAGAAGCCCGAGCAGGAGTACGAGATGATCAACGACATCTACGTGCTGGACGACGCACGCCATCTGCTCGGCGTCTTCAGCGTCCGCCGACTTCTCCGAGCAGATCCACACTCGACCGCGAACGAGATGATGATGACGGACGTCATCTCGGTCCCCCCGGACATGCACGAAGAAGAAGCGGCCCGTCTCATGGCCCGCTATGGCTTCTACGCAATGCCGATCGTGGATTACCGCGGGCGCATGCTCGGCATTTTCACCGTCGATGACGCCCACGAGATCCTCGAGGAAGCCGATACCCAGGACGTCCTAGCCCTCGGCGCCGTTTCTGGAGACGCCGAGGCGTATCTTTCGCTCAGCACCCTCCAACTCGTCAAACGCCGAGTGCCTTGGTTGTTGGGTCTTTTTGTCGCAGAAAGTCTCACAGGCAACGTCCTTCGCTACTACGGCCAAGGTGGCGATAGCGACCTCAAGCTGAACCCGCTCGCCTTCTTCATCCCTTTGCTGATTGGCTGCGGGGGAAACTCCGGATCTCAGGTGACGACCACTATTACGCGTTCGCTGGCCTTGGGTGAAATCAAGTCCGGCGACTGGCTTAGAATCATGAGAAGAGAGATGGCGACCGCGCTCATTTCCGGCGCAATCTTGGGTGCAATCGGTTTTGTCCGCACCTGGCTTCCCGTCCCCATCCTCGGCTGGAACATGCAGCCCAGCCTCGCCCTCGTCGTCGGGCTCACCCTCCCGGCCATCGTCCTCTGGGCCACCACCGTAGGCAGCATGCTCCCCATCATGGCAAAAAGAGTCGGCATAGACCCCGCGGTCATGAGCGCCCCCTTCATAACGACCTTCGTCGATGCCACCGGCCTCGTCATCTACTTCGAAATCGCCAGGCGCTTAATAAAGATGTAGGAGCGGACCGCACGGGTAGCGAAGCTATTCTGTCATCCCGACCAAGTCCCCGAGTGGAGCGACCTGACTGTAATCGACGGAATGCTCCGGTCAGGGCCCCACGTCGTTGGAAGACCGCAAGACCTAGTCGCGGAAAATCGTCGGAACAAACAAAGAAAAACTAGCGTCCGCCCAATTCCCACTTCCCTTACCTTGCGCATTTCAACTTATGGCGTGGTGGCGAAATGCGAAATTTTCAACAACGTTTTCCACGTATGTGGATATCCCCGGCTAGATTGTTCCTTTTCCACAGGCCGCTAACAAATCCCATTCTCCACGTTCATCACTTCATGCCTTTCAGAAATATGGAATACTGACTAAATCAGTCAATCAGTCATGTCTCAGAAAGCAGCCGCCCGTGATTTAGTCAAAGAAGGGCTCTTGGATGCCATGGATAGCCTTCTCGTTCGCTTTGGCTACCAAAAAACCACTGTCGACGACCTCGCAAGCGAGGCGGGGATCGGCAAGGGAACGATTTACCTGTACTTCAATAGCAAAGAGCAGGTCGCACTTAGCTGCATCGACCGATTCCATGAGCGGCTGATCGCTCGGCTGAACGAGATCGCAGAGGCGCAAACCTCGCCGAAGGCCAAAATCACCGAGGTTCTCAAAGTCCGCGTAATGGCTCGATTCGATTACTGCAAGAACGCATCCAGCTTTGATGACATGCTCGCTGCTCTCCACAAAGAGCTTCTCTGCCGTCGAGACCGATTTCATGCCGAGGAAGTCGAAGTAGTCGAACAGATTCTTAGCAAAGGAGCCAAATCAGGTGAGCTTCCGATTTGTGACGCTCGCGGAGTCGCCGAAGCGATGATCCTAGCCACCAATTCCTTAATGCCCTATAGCCGAAAAGGCGGCCAGATCGGTTCGTGTGACGCGGTCGAAGCAAACGTCGTCAAATTGTCCGCAGTCCTGATCGACGGACTCGCGGGCCTACCCCAAATCGGTCACGCAACAGCCGGTGCCAAATAGCCATGCAAGCAAGAGAACAAGAAAAGAATCCCCAACCGGCCGACGCGCCCCAGCCCGTCCTTCAAGAAGCAGCCGAGGCGCCGAGGAAGAAAAAGCGCACGTGGCTGTTTGCGGTGATCGGCGTGGTCGCCGTATTGGCGGTCATCAAACTGATTCAATACATCGGCTACTCGCGCACCCACGTCTCCACCGATAACGCGTTCTTGAATGCGGACATCACTCAAGTCTCTCCTCAAGTCGCGGGAACCGTGAAGTTGATCCTTGTGCAGGAGAATCAGCAAGTCAAGGCCGGCCAGCTGCTCGTCATCCTAGACGACTCCACCTACAAAGCGGCTGCGGAGCAGGCGAAAGCAAACCTAACGGCTGCCATTGCCACCAAGCAGGCGGCTGATGCCGATGTCGCCCTCGCCCGTAAAACTAGCGCGGGGCAGTTAACCCAAGCTCAGGGAGGCGTTGCACAAGCGGTTAGCGGTGTGGGACAAGCTCGCTCCGCTTTAACCAATGCGGAAGCGGCGATCAATGTGGCGCAAGCCGCGGTGGGCGGCTCTGCAGCGCAAGCAGCCCAAGCACGTGCCAACATTCTGGTTGCAATTCAAAACCGGGCAAAAGCGGTTCAAGCCGTGTCCTCCGCACGAGCCCAAGTTCGGTCAGCCGGGGCAGCCCTCAAAGCCGCGCAAGCCGGCGTTAAGTCGGCTCAAGCTCACCAGGTTTACGCCCAGAGCCAGGCCACTCGATTTGAATCTCTTGTGTCCCAGGGCGCAGTTAGCCAACAGCAGGCCGATTCGGCTGAACAGGATCTGGCGACCGCGAACGCTGCCTTGCAGTCCGCTCAAGCTCAAGTTTCCGCTGCGGAGGACACTGTTAACGACCGCCAAGCCGCGCTCCAGTCGGCCGAGCAGGGAGTGCCGCTGGCAGACGCCGGCATTGCGCAGGCCAAGGCCGGACTGCAGGCTGCCCAACAGCAGCATCAAGCGACGCTGGCAAGTCTTCAGCAGTCGATAGCGAATCGCTCAAGCATGTCCGAAGGAATCCAAGCCGCCCAAGGCAAGACAACGGCGGCAAAAGGGCAGGAGGAGGTTGCAAACACTGTAAACCAGGTCCTCGCAACTAAGCTCGCCGCTGCTCAGCAAGCGGAGGCTAAGGTGGTGCAAGCTCAAGCGGCTCTGGATCAGGCTAATCTCGAACTACAGCGCACGAGGCTTTATGCGCCGTTCGACGGGATCGTTAACAAGAGCTCGGCCTTGCAAGGGGCGGCTGTTACGCCCGGTTTTCCGCTCCTCGCTGTCGTTCGAGGGAACAGCCTCTACGTAGACGCGAACCTGAAGGAAACTCAGACGGCTACGCTCAGGATTGGACAGCCGGCGGAAATCGACATCGATGGTTTTCCTTCTCACCCGTTTAAGGGACACCTCACCAGCCTGTCCCCTGCGACCGGCGCAACTTTCGCATTGTTGCCGCCGGACAACGCGAGCGGCAACTTTGTTAAGGTCGTTCAGCGTATCCCAGTCCGAGTGGACTTTGACCCCGGTCAGCCTGATTTGGACCGGCTGAAGGCGGGCATGTCTTCCACGGTTTCAATCACAACCGGTTAATCCATTGAAGTATCTTGTCCATAGAGCCTTGCCTTTGGAGCGAAAAGGCTGTATACGTGAATGTATAAGTCGGTTATTGCTTTGGAGAAAATAATGGAGCGGGAACTTTGTTTGATGCGGGGCGTGGACGAAAGCAGTCTTCTCTCCATGACCGCCGCTCCTGGAGGTCGATGCATCATCCTCTTCTCGGTCGAACAACCTCCCCTATCCGTCTCGGTTCCCATGGAAGCGCTCCAGTCGCTGGATATAGGCCGATGCGCAAGCTTTGCCGGCGAGG
>JANYLD010000116.1 GCA_025363835.1 Armatimonadota bacterium | reverse complement strand
CTTGAGCCTTGAGCCTTGAGATCAGAAGTATCGAGTATCGAGCTTCGAGTATCGAGAGGGATGCCACTTGTCGTCATTTCTGCCATATTCCTTGTCCATTGGAAGGCTGTGGATCAAGGCTCAACGCTTAAGGCTTAATGCTGCCATCACCGCCCCTGCAATCGCTCCTAATGAGACCGGCACCGCCGGTACTTTGCGGTTTATTCACGGGGAGCTAAGCGCTCGCATGAGCAAGTGGTAGCCATAGCCCAACGCGCCTCCGCCGAGTAGTCCAAGGCCTGATCTAAGCAGCACTCGCATAAGGATACGCTCCAACTGCGTTTAGCGCACCTCAACTTGGCCTACAGCGGGTCAATCCACCTTGTAATAACGCTCGATGGCGGCTGCAAGCTTGTCTGCCGTTGCGAGAACCGGGATGATTCGACATCCGCTTGCCTGAGTGAGAGCTTCCATCGCGCGAATATCATTGGGCCTTGCAAAAGCAACCCAGAGCGTAATGTCCTGCCTCTTAACGGGCAGAACCTGGTGAACCCTTGCCATCTTTGAGGGCACTGAGTTGAGCGCAGATTGGTCGCAGATGACTCGTTCAACGTCCACAAAGGGCATTCCGAGCTCTTGGGCTCTGAGCCGAGCTGCAAGCCGTTCATCACCCACATCCAGTCTAGTCCACGTCTTGTCAAAAGGACTGCCGTGGCATTGCCGAAGCTGCTTCGGTGTAAGAAGGGCATTTTGAACCAACAAGGGGTCGTTGAACCGCGGCCTCGGGCGAAACCAACGAGAAATCGTGAACTTGAGAACCCGCAACCAACGCTGACACTTCTCGACAAGTCCCATGGGTTGACTTCAAGACGGGATTTGCAACCCGCTTCGTTTATTTGCCAGTAGGGAATGGGCAGGCTAAAGCCCTGCGGACCGGGTTGCAGGATGAATCCCGCGCTCCTTATTTCGCCACAACACACGGGACGGGGAAGAGGAGGGGTGGGTTGTTGAAGAGGACGGGGATGGCGAGGGTGTTGTATTTGGGGCGCTCGGGGTTCGTCTCGTCCGTTGACTTGTTCCAGTCCGTCACGCTGAAATGACCCCATCCTGAGCGCTGGTCAACATCGGGCCCCATTTCCAGAATGGCGCTTTCCCGGTTGGGCAACTCTTCTTGGATCAGTTGACCTTGGCGAGTGACATAAGCAGATCCCTGACCCTCGGCGCCGACGACGTCAACGCAGTAGCCCTCTTGGGGGAGAAAGAAGTATTGGCCCGAGAAATGGCCTCGTACCTTCAATTTAAACTCGTACGGCAAGCCCGTGTAAGGGTGTAGCACGGCACAGTCGCGCTCTGGTTCTTGCACGATGCCGGATCGGATCAACGGCAGAAACATGTTGGCAAAGCGCTCCATACCAAAGCTGGGATAGAGTTCTTGCTTGTCGACTACGCCGTTCTTCTTAATCGTGACGTCGATGTGATCCGTTTTATACTCCGCCGACACGTCGACGATTCGAGCTTTCGAGTCATCGGCATTCTTCACGTCTTCGAAATGGCTCTCCGAATGCATCGGCAGGCCATCGAGCCCAATGTAATACAGCATGGAGTAAGACGCGAGGTGATAATTGATGCCGTCTTTGTTGGTGTGTGTTTCGTAGTGCCACTCGCCGTCGCCCCTGTAGATCTTGCAGGGCACTCCGTTTATTCCCCCGTCGTTAACCGACCAATTGATCAATCCAACCCGGTCGTAGGACAAGCTTGTCCCAGCATCGTTGCGTCGCTTGATTGAATCGCTGTGTCCACCCGACCCGCGGCTTTCAGAGGACGGGACTGGCACGCCGGTTGCAAGAACGCTGCGCTCCTTGTAGATGACCAAAATAGTTGGACCTTGGATGCCAATGTCATCCGATTGGACAACCGGGTTCTGTTTGGCGTTGGCGAGGCAAAAGGCGACTGCGAGGAGCATGTTCTTCTCTATCTTACAGGCAATAGTCGCATTCCATCAGCCGTTCTTCAAGGCGACGCCGTACGGCACCGGGACGATGAGGTAGCTGGGCTGAGTAAGAAGCACGGGTACGGCCATCGTTTGGTAGATGGTTCGTCCGGGCTGGGAAACGGAAGCGGGCACGTTCCAATCTTTGTCCTGGAACTTGCCCCAGTTCCGCTGCTCCTGCGAGTCGACTTCCGCATAAGCGACGGCGTCCTGGTTATCGGGAAGCGTGATCTGAAGAAGCTGTCCATGCCTGCTGAGGAGGCTCGTCGTCACATATGAGCCGTCAGGGCTGGTTGTCTGGAGCTTATAGCCCTCGTACTTACGGAAGTACAAGTCGCCCTGAAAGTGGCCGTTGAGGGAAGCTTTGATGATGCAGGGTGCGCCATTTGCAGGGTTCAAGAAAGCCAATTGCCGCTCTTGAGCTACGGCGAGCCCATCTTTGACCAGAGGTTGGAAAAGGTTGTCAAAGAGGTCCATCGAAAAGTTGGGATACAAGGTGGTCTGGGTGATCTGAGAACCGACCGTCTTGGTGATGTCGATCGAGTCCTTGTTGTAAACCGCGTCGATCTCCACCGCCGCATTGAGGCCCGCGAGATTGGTGTTGGAATGCAATAGCCGGCCCGATGGGCTTATTTGTGCGTAGGCGTAGAGCGTCGGCCTGAAAATCAGCTGTTTCTTTCCGACGTGTGGGCGGAATTCAAACTTCGAATAAGCGTGGAAGAGCTTGCAAGGCTTGTTGCCGTAGGACGAATTCTCCACGGACCAGTCCACTTGCCCTTCGGAAATATCGGTTTCTCCCATGCCCCCAGCCCACGATCCTCGCTTCGGCACCTTGCCCGGGTCATAGTGTGCGAAAACGTGCTTCGTAATGTTCAGGACCGTTTGCGGCTGGACGCCAACATCCGGCGTGTCGGAGTGCCCAGCTTGCTGAGACGCCAGCACCAACATCAAAGAGATTCCCGCTAGTCCCATATTCTTTCCTTTTAGACGCGTGCACCCGGCGTGGTGCAACACCCTAATTTTAAAGAGCGGATTTCGCCCTAGAAAATTCGGGCCGAGTCAAAAGTGCTGGTCAATAATCGCTGACCTGCGAGCTTGGAACCACCGTGATTACTGATCGCCGATCACTGATTACCGAACCGACCTCTCTTATAATTTCCGTGATGACCTTTGAATACATGATATTGAACGTGAAGTCTGGGATGCTGGACTCAGAGGATCCGTTTGAGGCGGGAATGGCTGGAGCGCGCGTGGGCAGTGAGAATTTGCAAGCCACCCTAAACCAGCTTGGTGGCGAGGGCTGGGAGCTTTGCAGCACGGCCTTCGACGGCAAAGGAATTATCTGCCAGGTGGTATTCAAGCGGCAGAAATAGCTAGGCCCGGCCAATGGAAGACGAGAACGTTCTCTAGAGAAAAGAACACTTGGAAGCGGTGCATGGAGCCTGCGACTCACCCTCATGCGGAACCTTGGGTTTGTATCTGTTTATCACAACCACCTGCATTGCCGTGATCCCGTCCATGAAGTGCGGCAACCTCGCAAATTTCGCGCTGCTCGCTAAGAACGATGCCATTCTTTCCCAGGCTCAGGAGAGCGAGGCCGCGTCAAAGCTGGAAGTTTTGCCCCCGACTCGGAATCACGGTCTCCCAGCCCAGCACCTCTTTGATCTTTGCTTGCAAAGCAGCCTGAGCGGGTGGTTCGCCGTGAACGATAAACGTCTGCTTTGGGGCCTGCTTGAAGTTTCCTAGCCACTTCATCATTTCGCCTTGGTCGGCGTGGGCCGATAGGGCGTTGAGCTTGTCGACCTTTGCGTGGACGTCGACTTCCTGGCCCAACACACGAACTCTCGGCCGACCATCGATGAGGTCCCGGCCAAGTGTGCCTTCCGCTTGGTAGCCGGTAAATAGAACGGTAGTATTGGGGTCGCCGAGGCGGTGGATGAGATGGTGGACGATGCGTCCGCCGTTGGCCATGCCGCTTCCGCTGATGACCATCATCGGTCCCTTTTGGCGGTTCAGATCAATCGACTGTTGGCGATCCCTTATGTAGATGAGGCCCTCGGGTTCCATCAAGTTGATGTTTCGTTTGGTCGCCGCGTCGGTTTCGTCGTCGTGCTCCTCGACGTTCTTTTCGTAGACATGGGTGACGCTGGTCGCCATTGGGCTGTCGATATAGATCGGCATTCTTGGCGCTTTGCCTTGCTCCTGAAGCAGAGAGATGTAATAGAGGAGCTCTTGGGTGCGGCCAATCGCGAAGCTGGGGACGAGGAGACAACCGCCCTTTTGGAAGGTGTCGTTCATGATCTCGCCAAGCTTGATCATCGGGTCGTCCGTACCGTGCAGCCGGTCGCCGTAAGTGCTTTCAATGACCAGATACTCGGAGTAGTCGACCAGCGTCGGGTCTTTGATGATTGGGGTATTGAAGCGGCCTAAGTCTCCCGTCATTAGAATCCGCTCCCCGTTCGGGAAATAGATCTCCAAGAACGCCGAGCCCATGATGTGGCCCGCAAAAAGCATTCGGTAGGTCGCTTCGCCGGGCAACGGGATCATCGTGTTGTAGGGCCGCGCCTCGAACTGCTTGAGGCAGTCGTAAGCCATTTGCTCGTTATAGAGGGGAAGTGCGGGTTTGTGGCGGCTCAAGCCGTACTTATTGCGGTGCCGCGCCTCTTCTTCTTGCAGGCGTCCAGAGTCCGGAAGGCTGATGCGCGCGAGGTCGACGGTGGCCTGAGTGGCGAGAATAGGCCCTCGATATCCTTGAGCTACGAGGCGCGGTAGCCAACCGATGTGATCAAGGTGCGCGTGCGTAATGAGAACGATATCGAGTTCATGTGGCGGGATAGGGAACGGCAGCCAGTTCAGATCGCGCGTCTCTCGCCGCCCCTGAAACATGCCGCAGTCGACGAGGATCTTCTTGCCATTAACCGTAAGAAGGTGCCGAGACCCGGTAACCGTCTCCGCCGCGCCATAGAACCCGATGGATTGCATGCTTTGGAGTATGCATTCAGCGGGGGAGCGTAAATCGTAAATCGTAAATCGTAAGTCGCCGGAATTCGGACTGTTAGGCCCAACGCCTCCGGCGATTTACGATTTACGATTTACGATTTACGACTCAAAACTACCAATAAACCGGAAAAACGTAGGTCTCGATATTTAGCCTTTCTGAGTTCAGAGTCTTGTAGGACGTGGTCTTCCAACCGCCCTTATCCTTCTTCTCCAGCGTTAGACCAATCTGCGGGTGATCGGTTCCCCCCCACGCGAGTCGCTCGGTGAAGACGGCTAAGACTTTGGCCTCGCTGCCGCTATAAGATGTCACTTTGTAGTAAATCAGGTCGTTAAACGGAAGTTCGCCGACGGCGTCCTTTATGGCGTGATCTAACTCTTTGCCGTGCCATTGGGTCATACCTTCGTTGTAGAGGTAAGGTCCAGCAAAGCAGAACACAAACAGGCCCAAGAACACACGCCACGACTTCATTTCGTCGCGGACATGGATCGGACGGGTTAGCACGTAGCCGCAGCAGAGTATCGCCGCAACCACGAAGCACACGATCATATAAGCAATTGCCGGTAGCATCCTAGTCCGAATTGTCGGCGAAGCTTTCCAGGGATGTAGGGCAGATCCGCTAAATAGTCACCCCAGACCAACGATAATTACGAGGTGGTTTCGCGCTTTCGGATGTTGTTCTCGCAGATCGCCCGACCGGGACGGTGGTGGAAGTCAACATCCGAGATCGGACCTGCCGGGGTCAGAGGCCTGCATACCAGTCGTAGCCTTGCTCAGCCCAGTAGTCTTTCGGCTTATCTGCCGTGTAAGTAATGGTGCCAATTCGCTTGATGTTCTTCACTCCGTATTTCACCGGGATCACGAGTCTCAGCGGCGCACCATGCTCCTGCGTTAATGGCTTTCCGTTCATCTCCCAGCAGAGAAGTGTCTGGGGATGCAGGGCGCTCTGCATGTCGAGCCCCACGTAGTAACCTCCGTCAGGCGTCTCCATTGCAACATAGGAAACGAGGTTCTCAGGGTGGTTCAACACGTCTGGAGGGCTGCCGTCGGCGTTCGGAGGCGGGTACTTGGCGGCGAAGTCACGGAATCTGACTCCCTTCCATCTCTGGACAATGCTCCACCCTTCGATGCAGAAGAGCTCCGTAATTTGCTCCACATGGGGAAGACTCTGGATCTGTTTCAGAGTGATACTCAGATCCTTATCGTTGGAATCTGAGCTGTCAGCCGAGTCGGCCAGGTCGCTAGTGGTCGATGGGCCGGGCTTCGAGTGGGCTCCTGACAGGGTCAGTTTCCAGGCTGAAAGATCGATGTCGTTGAGGAGGTCACCCTCGTCTCCGTTGATCCTCTCGGCAGTCACTCGCGCCTCGGTATAGGTAGGCGCCTGGCGCTTGGATGAGAAAAGGTCAGTCCAGACATTCTCGTTGAGTCCCAAGATCGCTCGAAGTGGCCAGGGTACACCGGCGTCCTGTCTGCGGGTGAAAATCCAGCGCCCGATGCCGATGGTAGAGGCGACCGCGCCGACCGCCCAGGCGAAGCTGCGGCGAGAAATTCTGCGCATGTCTTTGGGAGAAGCGGGTTCCATCACGGACGGAGGTTTTGCGCTCATAGGTTGATCGCCTCTTCCCGGTCGACGAGGTCGTAGCCGGTGACCATGCCTCTAAAGTTCTTCCATCCTGCTTTCATCACCTGCCCGACATGGACGACAAAGAAGCCTAGAAAGGCCATCGTGGTCCAGAAGTGGAGAAACTTGGCTACCGTGTAGGCAGTTTCATGGCGGTCGAGCCCCGCAAAAATTTGGACCAACCAGGACTGGTCGCTCGGCTTGTATATGGCAACGCCCGTGATAAACATTAGAGCGCCCATTAAAATCACGCCGGTGTAAGCGATCTGCTGGGCGGCGTTGTACTTCCGGACGGGTAGGGGCTTGCGATAAAGGTAAAGATCGTGCAGGATCACGAGAATGGATTCCTTGAACGCGTTGCGCCTAGGCAACACCTGGCGCCAGGCGCCTGAAAAGGCCAGATAGAGCACGTACAAGATGCCGTTGATGGTGAAGAGCCAAGCAATAGTGAAGTGCCAAGCCATCCCTTCCGCCAGTCGGTAGCTCATGTTCCAGAGATATTGATGAGCCGTGCCAGCGTCGTCGGTTCCTGCGATCGTCAGCCAGGTCGGCACCCATTTGGGGGCCATCGGCTGATACCAACTGTCAGGGAAAAGTGGCCCGATGTCGTGGCCAAAAGCCCGGATATGCATGACGCGGTTGGCCCAGTAAATGAGCACGCCGCTCCAGATCATGAGGAACAGAACAGGGAAGTTGATCCAGTGGAACCAGCGGATCGCCAAAGGGTGCTTATTGACAAGCACATATTCATCGCGGGGCGTTTCCTGCGTGTCGGACGTCATGGGACTGGGCTCATCGGAAGCTGACGCGCGCCTCGGAATCGGAGTCGGCGGTGTTTTCCAGTGAGGTAATCCGATAGTCCGAGTCAAAGTTCCTGAAATAGGATTCCATTTGCTCGGCGAAGCGTTTTGTGTCGGCCGGTGATCGAAATCGCCAGATCGAGCTTTCGACGAAAAGGACGCATCCAAGGATCTCGGCGGTTGGCCCTGTCCTTCGGGGGACAAAACCTGCCAAGCGCTCGACCGCATCGCTGAAGCAAGGAGACAGGAGGCTGGACTCCAAGGTGCGTCTCAAAGCGTGGAAATTCGGTCGCGTTTGCATTGTCCTCATCCGAATGCTATTGCTGATTGTACGCATATGCAAGCGGCATTGTTGACACAATTTTGACAATCCCTGCCGCTCGGCTGAAAAGCTCTGCGACGGGGGTGAAGCGGGCTGGTCCGAGACGACAAAACCCAGGCACAAGGCATCCTTTCGGTCGCAATACGCTCCTGACAGCTAGCGACCGCCGATTACCGAGCACCGCTTTGCGATGTGCCGTGTTTAACCGAACGCCATTCAGCGGAGCCCGAACAACGCGGGCTATGCCAGCTGGGAAGGGTAGTGGAGGCAGGGATCTCTGCCTCCACAAGTCATCATTTCGACTTTCGGTGGACACCGACAGTCATCGTCATCGGCGCGCCCGTCTGAGGGTTGACCGTGTTGAGGGTGATGGACGATTTGTACATGGCTGCGTCCGCCACTGTCAGGTACAGAGTGCCGGTTCCGCTCTTGATCTGGGGGGTCTTGATGTTTATAGCAATTACGGCCACCTGCTTTCCATCCACGTTCTTAATGCCCTTGAAAGTGAAGGTAGCCGATCCCCCCGCACCGCCCGCCCCACCAAGGGGCAGCGGGCCGCCCCAAGATTCGCCGACTTTCACCGGCTTTTCGGGAAACTTCGTAAAGCCTTGGCTCTGGTTCTTTTGGGGCCCGACGGGGTGTCCCATCGAGTCGATGGTTACGCTTTTTGGCGGAGAAGGTGCGCCTTGTGGTTTACCGTTCAATATTGGCTGTCCGACGTTGACGAGCATAGTTGCGGCACCATTGTTGACCGACTGGACGACGGAAGTGGTTTGCATAACAACCGCCAATTTTCCGTCTGCCGTAGCCCCGCCAACTCCAGGCGGCAACCCGGTGATGTTCTCGGTCAGCTCGAGGTGAACAACTTGGCCCTTCGTGAACTTGAGGCGCATCAAGTACGCGCCGCCGGCCACTTTCTTTATCTGTGCAGATGCGACGGCAGGAATCATGACTGCGCAAGCAAGCACGGCCCATCCTATCGAACGAAATTTAATCATAAGTGCTCCAAATTTAGGCGACCGCGGCTCCAAAGAGAACGCAACCCGCCGGTACGTGAGGATAACCAAATTGACTGGCGATCGCTTCCCCCGTTACGTCCCCGACCGCAACGTTGAGGCCTTTGCGGAGAGGTTCGCCGTCCGTCAGCACATCCATGGCCTTGTCGGCAAGCTTTACCAGTTCGAAAGCTAATAACACCTGGTGGGGTGTGTGCGACGCGATTTTCGTCCTCTTCGATTTCGCGTTGACGCCTAAGATCATTGGACTCACAACACGGGAATTTTAGCAGTTTACCGTCCGCATGCAGCCTAGGGCCGTCCACGGCTTCGACCCGCTTCCGCGACATTAGTGTTTGCCGCGGAGTTGCCCCGGGTCCCCGAACGTTGAAACGGCCTATCCAGCAATCTGGTATGTCGCAGGTAGATCGTTGCGGCTATGAAGCAGAAGAGGGGCGATGATGACATTTACGCGTTAGCAGGAAGTGATCCGAACCTTAGGCAGTGCCTGTCTAACAGGTCGTCAAGTTATAATGCCGAGTGTAATGATGCCTGAGGCCTTCAGTGCGCGCCTCCAAAATCTGACGAAATCGGTGGAAGCGGAGGCCGAATCTGGCTTGAGGCAAAACCGAAGCGCCGCAGGACTCACCCAAGTTATCCGAAAGATAGATCTCATCGCCGATGAAGAGATTGGGCGGATCCACACAAGAATCGCGGAGGCCGCGGAGCAGGGCAACGGAAAGAATTTTGATTGCGAACCTGGCTGCGTTTGGTGCTGCCACCGCACCGTCTATGCAACGATCCCTGAAGCATTAATCATAGACGTCCATGTCGCCAATCACTTCTCGGACGGCGAGAAGATGGCCCTCGATGGCCGAGTGGATGAATACCTTAAGGCAATTGGAAGCCAAAGCGATTTGTCGAAATCCAGGGTCGCCTGTCCCTTCTTGGTAAACGGTCTCTGTAGCATCTACGAGGTGCGGCCGCTGACCTGTCGGGGCCTGAACTCGATTAACGTTAAAACGTGCATCGACATTTACAATAATCCGGACCTAGCGATGGCGCGAGCAAGAGTCCCGGCTCAGGACGCGATCGCGGAAGCCGTCCTGATGGCTGAGCGCACGGCGCTGTTTTTTGAAGCGATGGATAATCGGCTAGTTGACCTTGGCCGGGCGTCGCACATCTTGCGGCAAGCGGAAACACCCATCGAATCTTATTTGAATGGCCGGGATGAACTGGCAAGCGCGAAGGTGTATTTTCCCAAAGACCCCCTCCTCGCTCCAGAGATTCAACGCAATCTGCAATCTGCCTTCAAGACCGACCTTGAAAAGTCTCAGCCAACGGGCGAGCCAACCCAGAACGACCTCGCTCGCGTTTCGGCATTCGGGAATCTGTTCTATGCGAAGGGGGAGTTCTCCAAAGCGATGGAAACGCTGCGCGGCAAAAGCGCGGTAGAGCTGATCGCCAAGATGAATGTTCCTTCCTCCTACGGATCGGAAGATGAAATTCACTACTGGCGAGGCCACGCTACCGCTGCGCTGAGAGAGTTTGCCGCGGTCGATGTGAACCCCGAGGATGCCTTCAATGTGCTTTCGATGCAGGTGCCTCTTACCATGGCCTACCAGGGGCTCGACGACAAAAGTTTCATGAAGGAATACAGCGAGACCCTATTCGCTAAGGTGCATGCCAAGTTATTCCCCCGCCTTGTTGAACCGATCGACTTAAGACCCATAAAGGGAAGACGCCTCAGAGTTGGTTACCTCAGCCAACACATTCGCTACCACAGCGGCACGCGCTGGGCACTCGGATGGATTGGAAACCACTGCGCGGACATCGAAAGCTACGTTTTCAATGTGGGGTATGGGGAAGATCCCTTCTCCCGAAAATTTCAGCAGGAAGCGGATCACTACTTCTTCCTCACTCGGTCCATCCCGGAGAATGCGCGGTTTATTAAGTCGCTTGAACTTGACGTTCTCATCATGCCCGACGCTCACGCTTCGGCGAGGAATTTGCAATACTCCCTCTTCCGTTTCGCACCCATTCAATGCTGCGCGTGGGGACAAGCCATGACGACCGGCGCGCCGACGATGGATTACTTTCTCTCATCTGAGATGATGGAGCCCGAGAATGCGCAGGATCAATACACCGAGAAACTGGTGCTCTTACCCAACTCGGGCGTTTGCTACCCTCGTCCTGCAAACGAACGGATCGCTGATCTGAGCCGGTCACAGTTCGGACTGCCCGAGGAGCCGTTTTTGTATATCGCGCAATCGGCGGTAAAGTGCCTTCCGCAATTTGACTACCTCTACAAAGAGATCAGTGACCGGATGAACGCGCCGATTGTTATCCATGAGCACCGCGCGGATATCGGCGGGGTCGTCAAGAAACGGTTTGAAAAGGCGGGCATCAGAACCCACTGGCTGCCTTTTGTCAGCCGGCCGGAGTTCTTGCGCCTGATGCAGCTTTGCGACGTCTCACTTGACACCCCCGTGTGGTCGGGCGGCCACACGACTATCGAAGCCCTCACGTATGGAAAACCGGTCGTGACGCTGCCTGGACCTTTTATGAGAAGTCGCCAATCTTACGCGTTCCTCCAGATTGCCGGCGCCGAAGGCTTGATTGCGAAAGACCCCGAAGACTACATCTCTCTGGCTACCGATCGCGGCCGCCGGCAAGCGGCAAGCGCCAACCTAAATGCCGACGCTCTGTACGAGGATAAGACGTGTGTACTCGCATTGGACGAATTCCTAAGACGGGCAACGAGCGTGTCGTAGCTTTGGGCTTTTCTAAGGGCGCGCGTGAGTTCCAGAACGTCCGAATTTGCCGGTTGAGAGATAGCGTAGGCGCTTTCGCCCTCAACATGACGTGTACACTATCGTTAGGAAACTGCACGAAAAGTTTAGTTACGGAAAAACAGGAGGATCCATATGTTGAAGGAGTTCAAAGATTTCATCGCAAAGGGCAATGTCTTGGACTTAGCTGTCGCCGTCATCATCGGCGTTGCCTTTGGTCTTGTTATCGCTTCGTTCGTGAAGGACATTATCAATCCGATCATCGGAATGTTTGGTAAGGCCAATTTTGACAACATGTTCATCGTCTTGAAGGAAGGAACGGTACCGGGGCCCTATCCCACCCCTGCCGTGGCCGCGACCGCTGGAGCCGTGACTATGAATTACGGTTCTTTCTTGACCACAGTGATCAACTTCTTGATAGTCGCCTTCACGATCTTCTTGATCGTTAAAGCCGCCAACAAGATGAAGAAGAAGGAAGAAGCCTCGCCTGCTGCGCCGGCGGAAGACGTCGTGCTACTCACTGAGATCCGCGACTTGCTCGCAAAAAGAGCGTAGTCCTCGAAGTTCTCCCCATCGGGCTCAACATCGCTTTGCGGTTTTGAGCCCGATTTGCTTGACTTGTCGATAAAACGGCCCTAGAGGAGCCTAATATAGGCGTCATGGTCAGCTTCCGACACAAGCTCATGCGCGATCGCATGCAAAAAAAGTAACGCGAGACAACCCTGAGCTCGCGGACGCCCTCGAGCGAAATATCGAAACAATTCTCGAGCTCAGACGCCAGGCGGAGCGCCACAGAAGTCTCCAAGACCGCGTTGCCGATGCCATCACAAACTTTTCTGGCAGCATGTCTTTCCTCTATGTCCACATCGCATGGTTTGGCCTTTGGGTCCTCATTAATGCTGGATTCATCCACGGAGTGGGCAAATTCGATCCGTACCCTTTCAACTTCCTCACCATGGTTGTGTCACTGGAGGCGATTTTTCTGTCAACTCTGGTCATGATCAGCCAGAACCGTTCTGCGGCTCAAGCCGACGAGAGATCGGACCTTGACCTTCAGATCGACATGCTTGGCGAATACGAGATCACCAAGATCCTGAAGATCGTCACCGCGATCGGTTTGAAGATGGATGTTGAAGGGTGCGACGAGGCAGAGCTAAAACAATTGGAAGAAACCGTTATGCCAGAAATGGTTCTAAGAGAGATATCGGAACGCAGAAAACGCATGGCGAGCGAGTAGATGAGCTACGATGCGGTCCAATTGCAGATTCGAGAAGAGGGCCCCACGAACTTCGCTGATCACGGGCAAATTCCAATCTCCTTCGAAGCGAAGTCGCGCTTGGATCTTGATGCCCTACGGCGTCACGGTCGCCTCGAGGAAATGCCGATGCCTCCACGGTTAAAGGACTACGACGCCAACGAGGAGGATCGTCCCGCAGCGCTTCCGGAACGTTTTGACTGTACCAATTGGGTCCTTCTCGCTGCTTTCGCGGGCGCCACTCGCGTCGGTGGTGCAATCCTAGTTCGAGATTGCCTTGAATTCGAGCTTCTGGAGGGGCGCCCGGACCTCGCCCACGTGGTAGATATCCGGGTGAAGCCGTCGTTTAGGGGCAAGGGCGTAGGCAAAGCGCTGGTAAAGGCAGCTATGAAGTGGGCTTCCGCCAAAGGCTGTACGGAGTTGAGGGTCGAGACTCAAGACATCAATGTGGACGCATGCCGGTTTTACGCCGCTTGCGGATTCCACCTGCTTTCAATCAATGAGAACGCTTATGGACCGAGCCTCGATGAGGTCCAACTCATTTGGCAACTGCAGTTGTGACTCGTTAGCGGCGACCGGTATGGGTGAAAGAGTGCGGCGCTGACCGCCGAAGTTGTTCCAATTTGGTCCGCAAAGCCCCAACGACGTTTGTTAATACGGACTGGTCTGACTGCACCAAGAATTCCACCTCGAACTCCGCTTCGCCAGGTTTGTTGGGCGATTTGGTGAGCAACGAGCCGGGGCCAAAGACAGTCAGGCGCTGGACTCCCATGCTCTCTATAATCCCACCTTGGCCTGGACTCAACGGCGCCTGGCGCTGCTCGCCTCCCACATGCCAGTCGGCGTTCCTGATCCAAATTTGGCAAGCCGATTGGTAGAGATCGATCTGGATCGGGGTCCCGGCCGGCACATTAAGCTTCATTCGAATAGTTTGCCAAGTACCAGTCGGGGTAAACACGACCGTCTCCTGGCGGGTTTCACCTCCTTCTCTCCAGGTAAAGGTTATGGGGCTGGCAAGCAGATTGCTCGGACGCATCATCCTTCCCATTACGGTCCACTCCTCCCAAAGCTGATCGATCTCAGCATCGAAAGCTCCAGAGTTCAGTCCAGTTGGATCAAGATCCGCCCGAAGACAGCAATCATAGACGCGGGAGACGATGGGTGGTAACCCCTTGAGGTCTTCCAGCGTGTGCCGGCTGTGGCTCCATTCCGGCTTAACGGTTGCCGCCGCGGCGTGCATTTCCGACTCCGTCGGCCTCCAACTCTTAAGATCGCGAGTCAGAGCCTCCAGGTAGCGCTTCGGATTTTCAAGAAAATCTTCGTAATTGACAATTAGCCGTCGCCTACCATGGGTCTCCTTCAAAGAAGCGAGCGTGAATTGGATCCAGAGACCGAGGGTGCGCTCCTCAACCGGGGCAACCCCCTCTGCCCCAGCCTCTACCGCTTGCTTGTAACCCCAATCGGACTGCCGACGGCGCTGTGAAGCGGCAACGCTCAACGGATGACGGACGCTGATTGCATAGATGGGCTCCAAGCCTTCCGCTTCGATCGCCTCTTCATAAATTGGCATCAAAACGCTCGTAGAAGGCTCCTTCCAGCCCCAACGTTCGTGTCCCTCAAAGTGAGTGTGGAGAAGCGATCTAATCTCTCCGACAAGAGCGAGTGCGCCGGGGATACCCTTCCAATCGTTTGGCAGCTTCTCGACTTGATAGAAATTCATTCCAAACACGGCAAGGCATTTGGCATTTAGCACCTGCATGTCCTTAAGCTCCCAGAAGCCGCCCGGGTTAAACTCGTTCGCTGGATAGAAGTCCCGTTCCGCGCCGAAAAAGACCCCCAACTCGTTCAATGCAGTAGCCAACGCTGAAGTGCCACTGCGGAAGGTGCCAAGGATGACTATGGGTTCGGTGGCGAGTTTCATCGGAACGGGTAACAAGTAACGGTAACGGGTAACGGGTAACTGTTGGTGAGCTGCGGTTTGCCTGTGGCTGGAAAGGGCCGCCAGGATGGTAACCGGTTATCCTTGACCTGTTTGTCTTTGCCGTCCCCTCATTGTATTCGGCTCGGAGAAACTCCTGCCCAGCCGCATATTCGCGAAGCTGTGACGCATCCAGCACGTCCAGTGCATAATGATGTTTAGGATGTCTTACGTTCACTCATTTCGCACGCGCTTTGCGTTGCTCTTGGCGGCAACCACACTTGCCCTCCTTATTCCCCGGCATGCAAACGCGCAGTTTGATGTCAACCAGCTTGCCGGCAAGACGCACGCGCAGGTCGTTAAGATGCTCGGCCCGGCCGTTCAAGCAAGCGGCACTCCCGTTATAAATTACGCCCGGTTCAAGACGGCTGGAGCCATCGACACGATCGTTTGGTATCGATTCGACACCGGCATCGTTTCAAAGGCTCAAGTGCTTGTTCGAGCTCAGACTGGCGAGACATACCAGCAGATGCTCAAGCGATACCATCTTACCGTTGGCGCATCTCCGAGCTTCTACAACCTTGCAAAGCCTAACCTCGGTGTGCACAACTCGGGCCCCATTCCTGGATCCCCTTGGAGAGATGTGTTGATCGGCTATCTGTATGTGGTGCCTTGGCAGACGTCCTTGCGAGCTTATTGCAAAGCCAACCACCTAGTTCCGACGAGCACCTATTTCTGGACTATTCAGGTTCAGAACGGGGGCCGGGCGCCCAACGCTATGAACCAGGGCGGGATGGATAGCGTAAAGACTCCGCACAAAGGCGGACGCCACAAGAAGTAAGTTTCAGATCCATCGTAGATTCGGTGAAGGGTCCAAGAGTTGCAATCTCGGACCCTTCTCATTTTTAACGGAATCTACGATGAAATTAGGCTCCCCTGCGAGCCTCTTCCAACCTGCCCCGAATCATTCCCAACATTTGGGCGAGCACCACCGGGTTGGATTGCAACATGAACTCGATCTCAAACTCGGCCTTTCCGCTCTTGGCTGGGGCTCTTGTCAGCAGCGGTCCTGGTCCAAAAATGGTGAGACGCAGAAGCCCGAGATTTTCCTGAGCATTTCCCTGCAACACTCTCGTCATGACACCGTTGGGGCCGGGGTTGAGGGGGGCCGGCTTCTCCTCCCCGTCCATGATCCAAACCGCCTTTTTAATCCAAATCTGGCACGGAGTTTGGTAAGGGTCAATTTGGATCACCGCGCCGGGAGGCGCAGGAACGACGCTGCGTAAGGTCTGCCAATCGCCTGTTGGACTGTACTTCAAGCCGTGATGACCGGCTTGAGTCCCATCGCGCCATGAGAAAAGCACTTGTCCTGCCGGAAGCGCAATGGGTTGGATCATTTGAGCCATCTGTCCGTGCTCGTCCCAAAGGGAGTCGACCTCCTCGTCGAACTTGCCGCCGTTGAAACCGTCAGGATCGCGGTAGCCCCGCAAAGACAACTCATACGTCCGACGAACGATTGAGGGCCACTCGTCGAGGTCTTCGAGAGTGTATTTGTGATGATTCAATTCCGGCTTAACCGACGCGATACCCTTTTGGAATTGCGAGTCGGTTGGCTTCCAGGTGAGGAGGTATCGGGCGATATTTTCAACCGTGGACTTCGGGTGTTGGACGAAGTCTTCGAAGCTAACTACCAGGCGCGACGCTCCTTGGGTTTCCTTTAGCGCTGACAGCGTGTAGTGCAGCCAAAGCCCGACAGTATTCTCTCCCACGGGTGGCGCCAGATCTTTAAGGGCATTGGCGTTCTTGCCAAGTGTGTAATTTGTCGTGCGGGAGATTTGGGAGGCGGCTGTCGCAAGAGGGTGCCGTACGCAAATCGCATATCGTCCAGGCGTCTTCTCCTCGGC
>JANYLD010000094.1 GCA_025363835.1 Armatimonadota bacterium | reverse complement strand
CTCCACCGCCGGTTGCAGCTGGAGCAGCGCCGCCGGTCTGCATGGGCGGGGTCTTAGGCAAGCCGCGTTGGGCGATGAGGTCTATCGCGTTGTCGACCGGAATGTGGTAGATGCCTTTGGCTTGGTCGACGGGTCCGGAGGAAGTGAGCGCCTCGGTCTCTTTGCGTCGCAGGCTCATGATGTCCGTGCGAGAGGTGATGTTGCTCTGCAGGAAGGGCGTGGACGTGGGCGCGGTCGTTTTGGGCACGTAATCCGCCATGCGCCCACCTTGCAGCTTCGTCGGGGACATCAAATACATGAACACAAAGCCAAGGATGATGCAGATGAAGAAGAAGCCGAAGAAGTAAGCGCCGAATCTGGCGAACTTCTTGTACTGGATATCCTGCGTTTCGTAGCCGAGCTCCTGCAGAAGATTTTCGGGGCGGCCTTCCTCTCGATATTCGGGATCACGCATGGCTGTGGTGGAGCGCCTCCTTCAATCGCTGGTCGTAGACGGGAAGAAGCGGGGCCTTCTTGATCTGGCTGGCAAAGACGGCAAACCATATGGCGCCGAGGGCGCAGAACGCGAGAACGTCGGTCCCCAACGGGGTCGGGTGCAAGCGGTTGGGGAAGGCGGGGAGGACGATCCAATACGAATCGATGATCCGCACGATGAAGACCCAAGCGGCCACGAACATCAGGTTCTTGGGGTAGCGCTTGGTGGTCGGGTTGACCAGCATCAGGAGCGGCATGAAGAATTGCAACGCGATCATGCTGAGTCCGATCCAAATCCACCCACCTTCTGCGCGAGTGCGGTAGTACTGCGCATATTCGGGCATGTTGCCAGACCAGATGATCAGATACTGGGAGAACGACAGATAGGTGAAGAACATGGTCAGGGTCAGCATCATGTTGCCGAGGTCCAACGTGAGCTTGGGCGACATGATCCCGGCGTATGGCTCCAGGGTGGAAAACCGGCAAACGATGAACACCGCAAGCGACAGCGCGGCAAAGGCATGGCCGACGATAAACCAAGGCGCATACATCGTTGAGGTCCAGTGAATGTCCAGCGACATGATCCAAATCGTAAAGGCGACGGTGCCACTCAAGATGAAGAAGACAAGGCCGACGGGCCCCCAAGTGAACCTGCGCTTCTCTTCCATCGCATCGAGGCTGGTGTCCTGCCTCACGGTCGAACTGCGCAGCTTATTGGCAAGCCATATCCAGAAGCCAAAGACGATGAGGGTGGTTACCGCCGCGCCTACTGGGCTCAACAACGGCTGGCGGTGTTGCAGGATCGGATCGCCGAGAACAATTTTGGGATCGGCCCATGCGTAGAGGATTGAAGTGCCGGAGAACATCGTCCACAAAATCGGAACAAAGAGGAGCAGAAAAGCGCCCAGAGCCACGGCTCCGCCGCCAGCTTCCCAGATTCTCATGACGGACGTTCCCCAGGCCCCTTTGAGGCTGTGGTGAAGCAACGTCATCACGAAGCACCCAAAGGTGAGTCCGCCCCAGAACTCCCAAGCCCATAGATAGGATTGGAGCATGCCTCGGCTGCTGTCTCCCACCATCATCAAGGCAAAACTAACGACGAGGAGAACGACGCCGACGACCAGCATGCCCCACTGCATCCGCCCCAGGTCCAGAATCTTCCGCGCTTCGTGTGTTTCGCTCATTGCGTTTCCGTCCCTAGACTGCCGGTGGATTGCCTGGAAGCGCGCTGGGCAGCCGTGTAATCGGCAGAGTCGGCGTGCTGGCTCAGTTGCAGCGCTCGAATATAAGCGGCGATCGCCCAACGATCCTGCGGCTCGACGCGAGAAGCGTACGAGAACATGACTCCGTAACCTTTTGTCATCACATCGTAAAAATGTCCGATCGGCATGTTGCGTAGCCGGTCGGTGTGGTAGTTGGCCGGCGGTCTTCGCAGTGCCAAACCTCGTTTCGAGATCATCCCCTGGCCATCGCCCAATCTTCCGTGGCAAGGGGTGCAATAGATGTTGAACCGCTCTTGTCCGCGGAGGAGGAACTCCTTGAACTCCTTGTCAGAGTTGAATTTGACCGGAATGGCGGTAACGAGCTGGCCGTTGTCGTCGCGGCCGGTAAAGAACGGGGTGTCCTCTTCCAGGTGCCCTCGGGCGACCGTGCCAGGCACTAGTGGCCGGGCCGAACTCTTGTCGGCATAGAAGGTGCTCTCTTCCAACGGGACGGTCTTGGGCTGGATCCACATGTCCGTGTGGCAGCCGGCTGCCGTCACCAAAACAAGGAGACCAAGGCTAAGCTTTAGAGCCCGGAGCAACCAGCGCGACGCTCTTGATTGCCTCAACGCGGCACCGCCTCAACGCTAAGTGCGCCTAGATTCTCCATGAACGTTGTCGTGTCTTCAACGACGAAATTTGGGTCCTTGGCTTCGATACAGAGGAAGAAACGGTCTTGCGAAGCCCTCGCGAAGCTGGCGATGTTGAACATGGGATCGAAGGGTTTGGGCAAGCCGTTCATGATAATCATGCTGAACACACCGGTCAGTGCGGAAAAGAGGATGGTGCATTCAAAGGTGACCGGCACCCATGCCGCATAAGCGACCAAAGGCCGCCCGCCCACGTTAAAGGGATAGTCGTAGGCGTTGGTGTAGGTTTGAAGGAAGAATCCCGAGAGCGCTCCCACGCACGCGCCGAGAAACATGAATATGGGCACTCGCTCGTCACGGAACTGAAGCTCATCCGATAGCCCGTGCACAGGGAACGGGGTGTAGGCGTCCATTTTGCTGTAGCCGGCTTCCCGAGCGCGTCTCACTGCCGCGATTAGCGCCTCGGGCGTCTCAAACTGCGCTGCGATTCCAAAATATGGAGAGTTCGCCATTTAGTGCTTTCCTCCCGTTGTTGCGACCGCTTCCTCGGTCTTGGAAGCCTTCTCCCGGTGCAGCTTGTGCAGAAGGTCTTTGATTTCGAAAACGTTGATGGCGGGAACGAACCGAATGAACAGGAACATCATGAAGATGAAGAAGCCAACCGTTCCAAAGAACATCGAGAAGTCCCAGATGGTTGGGTAGTACATGCGGTTTGAAGAAGGCAAGTAGGTGTTCATCAAGCTCATCGGGATGATCACGAACCGCTCCAGCCACATGCCAATGTTCACGGAGACGCAAACGATGATCAAGCAGGGCCAACTCTGCCTCGCCTTCGCGCTCCAGAACATTTGTGGGATGAGCACGTTACAAAGAATCAGCGACCAATAGGCCCACGAATAAGGCTGGTGAAGGAAGTCCATTCTCCAGACAAGCAGGCTGTGCTCCATCTTCGAGCCGGAATACCATCCGTAGAACACTTCTAAGGAGTAGCCGTAGGCAACGATGAGACCCGTTGCCAGCGTTATCTTGGCCATCCAGTCGAAGTGCTTCATGGTCACGATCTCTTCGAGGCCGTACATCTTGCGGACCGGGATCATGAGCAGGATGACCATTGCAAACCCCGCATAGACGGCGCCTGCTACGAAGTAGGGCGGGAAGACCGACGTGTTCCAACCGGGGATCACCGAGACGGCAAAGTCGAAGGACACGATCGAGTGGACCGACAAGACGAGCGGGGTCGAAAGACCGGCCAAGAGCAAGTAAGCCTGCTCATAGCGGTGCCAGTGCTTGGCCGAGCCTCTCCAGCCTAAAGACAGGAAAGCGTATACATATTTGGCGGGCACGTTCGTCGCCCTGTCTCGGAGGGTGGCGAAGTCGGGGATGAGGCCGATGTACCAGAAGACAAGTGAGACCGTAAAGTAGGTTGAAACCGCAAAGACGTCCCACATCAGCGGCGACTTGAACTGAGGCCAAATGCCGAGAATGTTCGGGAACGGGAAAAGCCAGTAGAACGCGACCCAGGGACGGCCGGTGTGCAGGAGCGGAAACATGCCCGCGCACATGACGGCAAAGATCGTCATCGCCTCCGAGAAGCGGTTAATCGAGTTGCGCCACTGCTGGCGCATGAGGAGCAGGATCGCCGAAATGAGCGTTCCCGCGTGGCCGATACCGATCCACCAGACGAAGTTGACGATGTCGAAGGCCCACGCGGTCGGAATGTTGTTGCCCCAGATGCCGATGCCCTGGTAAAGCAGCCAACCTACGGTGACCATCAGGATGTTGACAAAGATAAAGGCAACGCCGGTTGGCGCCAGCCAAGACTTCTTGTTGTGGCGCTTCTGCTGAAGCGGGACGTCGGCGATAATTCGATCGATCGAACTAAACGTCTGATCCCCTTCGATCAGCGGAACCTTGTCGATGTCCTGGTACGCCATGGTTAAGCCTTGATCTCCGGATTTGGATTTCGGAGCTTAGCGAGGTAGCTGGTGCGAGGCCGCGTCTGCAAATCTTCAAGCACCCGGTAAGCGCGAGGGTCGTTGCGCCACTTGGTGACCTCGGACTTCGGATCGGCGATGTTGCCGAAAACGATCGTCTTGGTCGGACATGCCTGCTGACACGCGGTGATGATTTCGCCGTCCATCGGATCACGGCCCAACTTCTTGCCTTCGATGCGCGCCTCATTGATGCGCTGCACGCAATACGTGCACTTCTCCATGATGCCGCGGCCCCTGACGGTGACGTCGGGGTTGTTCAGCATGCGGAGGAGCTCGATTCCGTGAGTCTTCGGCTCGCGAGCGGCGGGTGGAACCTGGGTGTTGAACTGCTCCTGGTTGTCCGAGAAGTTCAAGAAGTTGAACCGGCGGACTTTGTAGGGGCAGTTGTTTGAGCAGTATCGGGTTCCGACGCAGCGGTTATAGACCATCTGGTTCAACCCCTCATGGGAGTGGACGGTTGCCGCCACCGGGCAGACCGGCTCGCAGGGCGCCTTTTCGCAGTTGACGCACATCATGGGCTGGAACACCGTCTCGGGGTTCGCAAGATTGTTCTCGTCTGCGTTTTCTTCGGTCACGTAGTAGCGGTCGATCCTCAACCAGTGCATTTCGCGAGACTTCTTAACTTGCAACTTGCCAACTGTCGGGATGTTGTTCTCGGCTTGGCAAGCGGTGACGCAGGCGTTGCAGCCAGTGCACATGTTGAGGTCAACGGTCATTCCCCATTGCGGGCCGTTGTAGGCAAAGACTTGGTCCGGATAGAGATCCTGCTTCTGGAGCTCCGTTACGTCTTCCGCGTCAGACGGCTTAAGCGACGGGTCCTTTCCAAACTGGTCGAGGTCGCCTGAGCGCACGATGTCGTAGCCCTTCATCGTGTGGTGGATCTGGGTGGTGGCGGTCTGGGTGTATCCGCCGACTCCTTTTACCGTCACTCCGCCATCGATGTTCATGGCTTTGGAGGTTCGGAGCGCGTAGGCGTTGAAGCCCCATGGCTCGCGCTTGACTTCGCCGCCAAGGTTTTCATCCGCCATACCCTCGCAAACGGTGCCGCCGCGAGTTCGGCCGTAACCGAGGTGAACCGTGAAAGAGTTGTCCGGGTGGCCGGGCAGGACCCAAGCGGCGCCTCGAATGGTTTGACCGTTGTAGGTGAGCTCTACGGTGTCTTCGTCAGCCAGGTTGCCAAGCCGCTTGGCTGTCCCCGGGCTCATGTGGACCACGTTGTCCCAAACCACTTTTGTCAGGGGCTTGGGCAGCTCTTGAAGCCAGCTATTGTTGGCAAAGCGTCCATCCCACACCGTGGGGTCAAGCTGGAATACGATTTCATCGCCTGCCGGCGGCGGCGTTTGCGCGGGTATGGAACCGGACGGCGTTACCGAGATCGTGGCCGCCTTGGGCACGTTGGCTACGCCGGAGTTCAGCCATCGCCTCCATTCCTTCTCGAAAGCCTTGCTGTCCGCGCCGGTCATCAATGCGCTTCGGACGAGGTCGTAGCTTGTCGTCATCGCTCCGCGCACGGCGGCCAGCATCTCTGCGTAGCTCTTACCTTCAAACAGCGGCTGGATGAGCGGCTGCTGCACGCTGACGGTGCCGTCGTAGGCTTTTGCGTCGCCCCAGACCTCGAGATAGTGAGCTTCCGGCAAATGCCACTCGCACTGTCCGCCTGTCTCGTCGTCGTACAGGCTGTGCTGGACACGGAATTTCACCTTTGACAACGCCTCGGAAAACTTGAAGTCCGAAGGCGCGGTGTATACAGGGTTCGCGCCGAGGATGAACAGGGCGGAGACCTTGCCCGCGTTCATGTCCGTCACGAGCTGCGAAAGTGAATCCTGTTGGACGACGGGCTGAACCTCGAGCGGCTCGGTGTACATCACCGTCTTGCCGGCATTGCCGAGGGCTGCGTTGATGCTGTGGCAAAGCTGGTGGACGACGGCCGGCTGATGCTGCCCGGCGAGGACGATGGATGCTCCCTTGTTCGCCTGCAGATCTTTCACGACCGCATCGATTGTCGTTTGCGAGACCGGCAGCTTCCCGGTCGACGTTGCGCCACTGACACCCACACTGGCAGCAATGGCTCTTGCGACGGTTTCGATATCGGAAGCGCGGGTCGCAAACCGGTGGTCCCCGAACGTGCCCGTAATCGTGGGCATGGATTCAAAAGCGTAAAGCCGGTTCATCGTCCCGGACTTGCCCTGTATTCGCCTTCCATCGGCCACGTCACGCGAGTATCGCAGGCTGCCCGGCATGGACATCAGATACTCGGCGTCTAGCGAGACAACGACCTTGGCCGGCTTGAAGTCGTAATAGGTGTGGATCGGCTTGCCAAAAGCTTGGATGGCGCCCTTTGTGAGATTGTCCTGGCTCGTCGCTTCCCACTGATGCCACTGCGAATTCGGGTTGGCAGCGAGGAACCGCTTGATCTCCGCGCCAAGTGATGGCGAGGTGATGTTCTCGGTGAGGATGCGAACGCTGGTGCCGTTGCCCTGTGCATCGGCCAAAGCCTGCTGGGCAGCCCGAATGTACGTTTCCCAGGTGCTGATGTCACCTTGCTGGGTGACGTTTTGGGTTCGATCGGGATCGTAAAGAGTGAGGATCGACGCCTGCATGAACGGATCGGTCGCGCCCAGGCTGGCGGGGTGGTCCGGATTGCCCTCGATCTTCGTCGGACGACCTTCGTGTTGCTCGACGAGAATGCCCTTTGCGTAGCCGCCTTGCGTGTAGATAGAGGCGTAAAACAGTGGCTTGCCGTACACCAACTCTTCTGGGGCACGAACGTAAGGTACGACCTTGGTTTGAGGCAAGAACAAGCCTCGGCAGCCGGAAAGACCGGCCAAGGCGAGCGAAGCGCCCATGTACTTGAGTAACGTTCGGCGGTCAATGCCCTTCAGGGATTCGCGGTTCGGGAACTCGTCGTCCATCCAAGCCTGGAATTCTTGGGTTTCCGCAATCTCCTCTAAGCCTCGCCAATATTGGCGACCTTTGGCGTTGGCCAGGCGCTCTTGAACCTTATCGAGGTCCAGCTTGGGCTTCGGTGTTGGGGTAGTCGTTTCCATCAGTAGTGGCACACCGAGCAGTCTGCGAGCTGCTGAACCTTAACTCCGTATTGCTTGACCAGGGCCTTGCCTTCCGCCACGTCCTTAGCGCCGTCCTCTTCTTGCTCTTCACCCTTCACAAGGTGCTGCTCGCGCGGCGTCATTCCACTCACGCCTTTCTCCTGCAGCTTCCAATAGACGTTGAATACCTGCTCTCGAAGCGAGTGGGAATCTGGATCCTTGTAGAGATACTTTTCAGGGGCGCGGTGGCACTGGAGGCACCACTGCATCATAAACGGGTGGCCTTTGAAAGTGATCTGCATGTCATTTACGGGGCCGTGGCACTGGTTACAGTTGATGCCGCGGGCGATGTGGATGCTGTGGTTGAAATTGACGAAGGACGGAAGGGTGTTGACCTTGTTCCACTGGATCGGAGTGTTGTCCTCGTAGCTCTTCCGCACCGGCTCCAGGAGCGGCGAGTTGGTCCAGATTTGGCTGTGGCAGCTCATGCAAGTTTCAGTCGGCGGCAGGCCCGCATAGCCGGATTTTTCCACCGACGTGTGGCAGTAGCGGCAGTCGATTCCGAGCTCATAGGCGTGGTGCTGATGGCTGAACGGAATCGGCTGGTTCAGCGGCACTTCTACCTTGGTGTTGTACGGCGATCGGGAATAGGCTGCGGCGGCGAGGCCGACGATCACCGGGAGCATGCCGCCGATGACGATGCTAGTCCGCGCGATGACGTTCGCGTAGGGTTTAAATAACTGCGCCAAGAGCCCTCCATGGGTTCAAATCGCATTTACCGGCCAAATCATTTAGCCGCTTAGGAAACCTTGAAAGCAATCCGTCCGTTGTAAGAACGTATAGGTGCGCGAGCACCTCTAAAAATAGCGGCGCGGGCCTTCGGGGATCATTGGTCACTCGAACGGTACCCATTGTGCTGCGGGAGGAGAATACCCAAGCGGCGGCGGCATTTCTAGGGGGGTTCATATCGTGTGAGCCCGGTCAATAGCGACCATGAGGAAAAGTAGCGCCAGATACAGCATGGAGTACTTGAATGCGAAGAGCGCATTGGTGCGATCTGTGCGCTGATGAAGCCTGATTGTGAGGATCACAAGCCCTGCGTTGAGAAGCATAGCCGTCACCATATATGCGCCACCGACCAGCCCTTGGAAGAACGGAATACTCGTCACCGCAACCGTGACGACGGTGTAGATCCCGATCTGGATAGTCGTCGCCCGATCACCTTTGACGACGGGCAGCATGGGGACCTGAGCATTTGCATAGTCCTCTTTGATGAGCAGCGCGAGGGCCCAGAAGTGCACGGGCGTCCAGACGAGGATGATGGCGAAGAGATAAAGCGCGAGTGGGGCCAGGTTGCCGCTCACCGCCGCCCAGCCGACTAGCGGTGGGAACGCACCGGCCGCGCCACCGATGACGATGTTGTGCCAAGTGCGTCGCTTGAGAAGTAGCGTGTAGACGATGACGTAGAAGACGAGGCCGGCCAAAGCGAGAGTGGCCGTTAGGAGGTTGCAAGCGATGGCGAGGATTCCGAATGAGAGCCAGGCCAGGGCTCCCGCGAAGAGGAGCGCGTGGGTGGAGGGTATGGCTTGGGTGACCGTTGGGCGTTTTGCCGTCCTCTTCATCGTTCCGTCGATGTCGCGGTCGATGACCATGTTAATCGCGTTGGCAGCGCCGGCGGACATGTAGCCGCCGATTGCGAGAGCGAGAAGCTTCCAGAAGCCGGGCCAGCCGCCCGCAGCGGCGAATGCGGCTGTGATGGTGGTGAAGAG
>JANYLD010000298.1 GCA_025363835.1 Armatimonadota bacterium | reverse complement strand
CGGCCAACACCGGGGGGCAGCATCGGCCCAAGTGCCACCTTCTGCCCAAGCAGACCAAAGAAAACCGCATTACTAATAAGGGTCCCAACCACTACATCCATCCTATAACAACATGAGACAATATCGACCACAGACCACATACCACCGGAGAAGCGGGCCGGCTCGACATGTGTCGAACCGGCCCGCACTAACCGTCGAGGCCTGTCGCCTTACGGGTCAACCGCGACGATCATCTTTAGCGTCACCGGATCAGAGTACACAGTGCATGTCTGGCCGTTGACCGTTCTCGTCGTCTTCACTCGGAGTTGGATGTGATAGATCTTCCCGAAGTAGGGCGATCCATCCGTTGTATCCGCATAAGCGGTGGGGTTTGGATCGTCCGTGAGGAAGCTCGTGTAAGTGAACGTGTTCGCCGTCTGTCCCGAAACGTCCACCCACGTGCTGGTAGCGGTATTGAACCGTTGCCATTGCACGTTGGCCGGAGCCGTGTAGGACCCGGTCATCAGAACGCTTAGTGCAGTGCCACTAGCCGAGGTCTTAACCGCAGACGGATTCATCGGCGAATCAGCCGTCACTGTGTTACCGGTCATTTGACCCGTGCAACCGGTTCTTGCGCCAGGCAATATGTGCGAGTCGGTAACCACCAGGATGCCGTAATAGTCGCCGTCCGCCGTCGGAGTGTACGCGCCGTTCTGGTTAGAACTTGTACCAACCGCAACGTCGGGCGTTCCCTTCTTGTAGAAGGTCCAAGCATACGTGTAGGGACCCTTTCCGCCCGAGGCCGTTGCCCCGTACGTGATATCCCTTACGTTGCAGCTTCCCGTGAACTGCGCACCCGGCACTACCGGCCCATATGCGTCAACGTTCACGCTCTGCGGGTGAACCGCGCAGAACGTCGGATTGGCCGGATCGAACCGTGCATCCGTCGCGTTCAGGACCGCATAGTACGATCCGTCATCGGTCGGGGTGAAGGTTCCGCTCGTCGACACATGAGTCGTCGCTGACGTCCCAGGAATCTTCGTGATGGCCGTCGAGTTGCCAACCTTGTAGATGTCCCACTCGTAGCTGACCGGAGCCTGTCCGCCCGTGATCAATCCACTGTAAGAAATCGTCCGGCTGTTGCAAAGGCCTGTCAATGTAGGATCAGCCGCTGCCAGGTCTTGGACGACATGGATTTTTGCCAGATTCTTGGTGTCCGTACAGGTAGCACCTTCCGCCACGGTCAATGATCCCGTAACATCAGCGCCGGCCTCAGAAAGGCCGCTCGCAATGACATGCCGCTCCGCTCCGTCGGTAAACGCCGGAGACGTGTAAACGCCAGGCTGTCCCGCTACCGGAGTCAACGTGAAGCCGTCACCCGTAAGGGTAACGCTCGGATCGCTGCTCGTAAACGTCCAGGTGTAAGTCAGAGCCGCGCCGGGCGTGCTGCCAGACGAGCCTGTTCCATTGAAGAAGAATCCTTGACTGCAGTTCGATCGGTTTGCCGGCGCCGCCAAAGGCTGCGGGAACTGGTAAACGAAGAACTTAGTCGTGTCCTTCAAGTCACTGGTCGAGGTGGTAGAAGAGCGCGTGCGAATCTGCACGAATGCCTTGCCGCCGCACTTGTTGATGAACGGCAAGATCCCCAGCCCGCCATGGGTAAGGGTATCCGGACCATAGAACGCCAACGCTTCTGCAAACTCCGCGTTCGGTTCCTGCTCCACAACCCACTTGCCTTTAGAGTCGACGTGACCCCAAGGAGCCGAAGGCGTAAGGCCGAAGTTCATGCCCATCAACGGGTTGTAGGGTCCCAGGGACCCTGCGAGGTCGTTGCTGAGATCAAAGCCCGGAATGGACGACTTATACAGATAAACGTGCGGCGTCGCCACGTTTGTGCTCGATCCCTGCATCTCGAACGTAAAGAGGACGTCGCCGTCGGTTCGGTTCGGAATGTACAGACCCGTCGGAGCGTTCTGGTCGAACTCAAAGTCGTAAGCCGTTGTTCCGTCGTTTCCGCGTCGCTCCATGCCAAAGAACAACATGCTTTTAGAGCCGCTCGGGAAGTTCGCCGTATCCGTCGTCGGATATGTTGTATTCGCCAAGAAGCACTGCGTAATGTCGTATTTGGCCGAGCCAACCGAACCAGGACCAACCTGCCACGTAGAAGGAGAGTTCTCCTTTCCGCCCTTGATGAAGATGTCCTTCTCTGCAGTCCCAATACCGTCCACGATGCGTTGGCCGTACCAGTGCCCTCGCGGTCCGAGACTCGGGGTCGTTGGGTCTACAACGCCCGTCTGAGGATTGTCGCCCGTAGTCGAGTTGTAGGAAAGGCTATTGGGAATGATTCCCTCAGCCAAACCGGACAAACAAGTCGCCGGATCGCTGTTAGGCAACGAGTCCTTGACCCAGTCGATCACGGTCGGATTGTTTGAAGATTCGAGGTTTAGAATGACGTCGTTCGGCGGAGCCTGAAGCAAGGTGTTCAACGTCAGCAAGTTGTAGAGGCTGTCCAGCGGGAATGAAACGCTGTCGATAGGGGTCGTCGTCGAGCTGATCGGGTACAGGTTGGCCGCCTTAGCCACCCCCGCCGTACCGCCATCGATCTCGATGGACTTGCCTTTCAGATCAGCGTTTTGCACCACCGGCAGAATCACCGTGAACTGCCGACTAGAACTCCTTCCCGAATGGCTCGTGCTCTTCGCCGCATGCTTGCGATGCAGGTTGCGCTTGATAGTCGTATGGCCCTTCCTGCTAACAGGGGGCCGGATGGTAGCGTGGGCAGCTGTCGCCGTCCGAACTTCGGCCGACGCAGTCATCGTCACAAGGCCGCAGGACACTGCAGCCAGAATACAAAATGGTCTCGCATAGCGAGTAACCAACATAGGTTTTCTCCTCTTCCATCCATAGAGCAAAGCTCCTAAAAGCCGCTTAAAATTTGTTAAGCAGGCGTCTCAACGGCACAAGTATAGAGCATTAACCATAAACTTGCAACTATTAGATTTCTCCCTAGGTGGTCTCAACTGGGCAGAAGGCGCGTGCTTTACGAGAGAGTACGTTGGAAACAGGTAGCCCTTGCACCTACGTCCTTGTATTGATCAGAAAGATGAAAGAAAAATCGAAATCTCTTCAAATGGCAAAGGCCAACAACCGTCAACCGAGCAGCCGGCAACCCAGCAACCGAATCACTCAGAGTCAGCGTCCGCCCAAGGCGAAGAATAATTTGGTGGCTCTTTCGTGATCGAGATATCGTGCGGATGGCTTTCCCGCAACCCGGCTCCCGTGATCTTCATAAACGTGGCCGACTCCCGAAGCTCCTTCAAAGTAGATGCTCCGCAGTAGCCCATGCCCTGCCGCAACCCGCCGATCAGTTGGTACATCGTGTCGGTCAACGACCCCTTGAATGGCACGCGGCCCTCAACGCCTTCCGGAACGATCACGCCGCCTGTTTTCATCTGGAAATACCGATCGCTCGAGCCCTTCCGCATCGCGCTGATCGAGCCCATGCCGCGGTAGACTTTGTAAGCGCGATTGCGGTAGATCTCCACTTCGCCAGGCGACTCCTCGCAGCCGGCGAACATGTTGCCCATCATCACGCAGCTCGCCCCCGCCGCCAAACACTTCACAATGTCGCCCGACGACCGCACGCCGCCGTCCGCAATGGTCGGAACCCCGTGCTTGTTCGCCTCTTCGCAGCAGTCCTGGACCGCCGTAAACTGCGGAACTCCGATCCCCGCCACAACCCGAGTCGTGCAGATCGAGCCCGCCCCGATCCCAACCCGCAAAGCGTCCGCGCCTAAGGCAATCAAATCCTTGACGGACTCGCGAGTGGCCACGTTGCCCGCCACCACACGAAGGTCCGGCAGCTTCTTCTTCAGCATCGCAAGGCAATCCATCACGCCCTTGCTGTGCCCATGGGCCGCGTCGATTACGATGAAGTCGACTCCCGCTTCTTGTAAGGCCTTGGCCCGCTCATAAGGCTCCCGCAAAGCCCCGATCGCCGCGCCGACCACCAGCCGCCCCTTGCTGTCCTTGGTCGCCTGAGGGTGCCGCTTCACTTTGAGTATGTCCTTGATCGTGATCAGTCCCTTCAGGTGCCGGTCTTTGTCGATGATCGGCAGCTTCTCGATGCGGTGCTCAGAAAGCATTGCTTCCGCTTGCTCGAGGGTTGTGCCCACCACCGCGGTGATAAGGTTCTCGCTCGTCATCCGGCAGCGGATGGGCTTGGTGTAGTCCGTCTCGAAGCGGATGTCTCGGTTGGTTAGGATTCCTACCAGGCGGTCCTGCTCATCGACAATGGGGACGCCGGAGATGTGGAAGCGATCCATGAGGTTCAGGGCGTCTTGGATGGTTTTGTCGGGATCGAGCTTGATGGGGTTGGTGATGACGCCGTGCTCCGACCTCTTAACTCGGTCGACTTCCTCAGCCTGCCGCTCGATGTCCAGGTTTCTGTGGATGACGCCGACCCCGCCTTCTCTGGCTATTGCGATGGCGAGGCGGGCATCGGTGACCGTGTCCATAGGCGCGGACACGAGCGGAACTTTTAGCGTTATCCCGGGCAGAAACTGAGCAGAAATATCGACGTCGCTTGGCAGAACCTCAGTTCTGCGAGGGATGAGGAGAACGTCGTCGAAGCTAAGACCCTCAAGGAATGTTGCAGGCATGTATGCCGATAGAGTATGGCGTCTTTGAGAGGGAGAGCGCTGGGACTATCTCATGGCCGGAGGATGGGTTTCCGGCCTTAGGAAACAACCCAAATGTATCGAGCCCGCTGGGCATGCTTCGGTAATCTGGACCCCACATGCCGCACCCTCATAAAGGAGCGTACGACCAGCTTGTATCGGCGTCACTGCGCTCCGAGTTGGAGCGCCTCCCGCAGAATTTGCGAGCCGATACTCAGAACCTAACTCCACTAGACGCGATCGAATATCTCGCTAGAAACGTCGCAAATTCCGTGAGAGCAAGGCTGCTGCAAATTGTTGATGACAGTGGCGCATCTGAGATCTCAATCGCTGAAGTCAACAGTCTCCTTTCCCAGCTCAGATCCAGCGACAGATTCGAGGCGACGCTTCTAACTGCCATACGAGATGCAGTAGCAACACGAGCCGATAGTCCACTCATCCCGTTGGCCCAAAGTGCGCTAGTCACCAATGACCAGGGCTTGAACTACCACAAGATCCTAAGATCTGAGCTCATCAGCGCCGACCGCGTCGATCTCGTCTGCCCATTTATCGGCAACCAAGGTTTGAACCTTATCCTCGGTGCTATCTCTGGCTTAGGTCCGAAGCTGCGCGTCATCACCACAACGTATCTCGGCGGAACAAATCAACGCGCCCTCGAGCGGCTTGCTGAGACCGGTGCGCAAATCAAGATCGTATACGAGCGTGCTGAACAGAAAACATCACTCCACGCAAAAGCCTGGATCTTCCATCGCGACAGCGGATTTACGACGGCAACAGTCGGCTCTTCAAACCTGTCACCCAAAGCATTGGTTGATGGCCTTGAATGGAATGTCCGGCTCTCCAAGATCGACGCGCCCCAAGTCCTCCAAGAACTAATCGTCACGTTTGAGCGCCTTTGGCAAAACGAACTCTATGAGGAATTCAATCCGGATCGAGATTCCGAGCGGCTAAAGATGGCGCTCAAGGTCCAACGATCTGGAGACGACCAATCGCTCTTCTTCGCCGACATCCGTGCCATGCCGCACCAAGAAGAAGCGCTTGAAGAACTGGCTTACGCAAGACTCGAAGGGAAGAACAAGAACCTGATCGTCGCAGCAACCGGCACGGGGAAAACGCTCCTTGCCGCGTTCGATTACAAGCGACTCAGTAAAGAGTATGGAGGTCGTCCCAAGCTCCTTTTTGTCGCGCACCGAGAGGAAATCCTCAAACAATCGCGGGCGGCTTTCAGAGCAGTCATGAGAGATGGAGACTTTGGCGAGCTCCAGGTTGCCGACCATAAGGCCGATTCTTGGCGACACGTCTTCGCATCCGTCCAATCTCTCTCCTACCGAAGGCTAGAAGAGCTTGCCAGAGATCACTTTGATATCGTCATCATCGACGAATTCCATCACGCTGAGGCCCCAACTTACGTCCGGCTGCTCGATCACTTCACTCCACGACAGCTCATCGGGCTAACCGCAACTCCCGAACGGTCCGACGGCAAGAACGTCATCGATCGATTTGGTGTCCCGACCTATGAACTTCGCCTTTGGCACGCACTCGATCGCGGCCTTCTTTGCCCGTTCCACTACTATGGAGTCGATGATGGGACCGATCTCACCGACCTGAATTGGTCGAGCGGCAAATACGATGACAGCGATCTGACCAGACGTTACGTCGAGCAAGGGAACGACCGCGCCGCCCTTATTATTCGCGAGCTTCTAGACAAGGTGGCGGACGTTGCCAAGATGCATGTCGTTGCATTCTGCGCGACGATCAAGCATGCGGAATTCATGACTGCACGGTTTGCCGAAGCGGGCTTGAATGTTCAAGCTCTGCATTCCAAGATGCCGGAGGATATGAAGAGGGAAACCATCCGGAGATTTCGGCTCGGGGATCTCCCAATCGTCTGCACCGTCGACATGTTCAACGAAGGCGTTGACATCCCAGAGATAGACACCGTTCTGTTCCTCAGACCAACAGAGAGCGCAACCGTCTTCATCCAGCAACTGGGTCGTGGACTCCGCAATTCAATCGACAAGGGCGCGCTGACCGTCCTCGATTTTGTCGGGCAACAAAACAAGAAGTTCCGCATGGACCTGCGCTTTAGAGCGATCACCGGCCAATCACGCACAGACCTAGAAAAGGCGGTCAAAGACGAATTTCCCCAGTTGCCGCCCGGCTGCAATATCAAGCTCGACAAGACTACGCAAGAACGAGTTCTTAAGAACATCAAAGAGGCGATTCCCTCGAGCAATAAAGCCTTGGTCGATGAACTGCGTCGCATGAAGGCGGCCGGCACCGAACTCAACCTCGCAAACTTCATCAAAGAGACAGGTCTGGAACTTCCGGATCTCTACAAGGCGCAACGAACATTTGCTTCCGTCAAGCACGCTGCTGGATTTGACCAGGAACCTCCTGCGAACATGCACCGCATCGGCTCCTTCACCCACGTGAACGACAATCGGCGAACTTCGGCCTATGTAGCCGCCCTCAAGGGCAGTGATGACAGCCTCGAGCGAATGATGGCCTACACGTTGACGAGAACAACAACCCTTCAGAGCATGGACCCTGCAGCAAAGGAGGAGCTTACGGAAATGCTCCAAATCATCGAGTCCGGACTTCCCGCAAGCCGGCCCCTTGTAGCCGCTGATCTCCCCTTCACGCTTCACGCCGATTACTCCCGAGATGAAATCGTCGGCCCTTTCCGCGATAATCCAGGATCGATGAGGCAGGGAACGTTCTATGTCGAAGAAGTTGGCTTAGACATCCACATCTTCACCCTAAGAAAATCAGACCGAGACTTCTCGCCCACAACTCGCTACCAGGACTACTTTATTGCGCCGGACCGCTTCCATTGGGAAAGCCAGTCCACGACCACGGCAGCTTCACCAACCGGCCAAAGGCTAATCAAAGGCCTGGGGCGCCACCTATTCTTCGTCCGAGAAAGCAAAGTAGACGAAGACGGAACCGCCCCCTTCATGTGCCTCGGCTTTGCCAAACCGATCCACCACGAGTCCGAAAAGCCAATCACCCTAATCTGGAAACTAACCCACCCCGTCCCCGACCACGTCTACGTCCGCTTCCAAGCCGCCGCAGGCTGACGAGCCCGCCAAAATCTAGCCTAGAATAGAAAGAGCATGCTCGCATCTAACGACTTCATAGTCCGCGATCCAAAAATAAGCGGCGGCCAACCGGTGCTGAAGGGCACGCGGGTCACCTTGCGCACGGTCCTGGCAAGCTTGGCAGATGGTGATTCGTTTGACGAACTTTTGCAGGCCTTCCCAACCTTGACCCCGGAGCTACTTCGAGCCGCCGTAGCATTCGCCGCAGCGTCGGCCCTCGAGGACCAACCCTCGCCAACGATGCCCAAACTGTGAAAATCAAGCTCGACGAAACATCCCCGACGGACTTCAGACGTCATTAGGCTGGCAGGGACACGACGCGAGGGAGCGCGGGATTCATCCAGCAACCCGGTCCGCAGGATTCATCCTGGCCCGAGCAGTCTTCCAAAACTCATCGCATAATAGGTCTACTCATGGAAATGGATTTGGAAGCCAGAATCTCTCGGGCAGCCGAGATCCTGAAGAGGTAAGGGGCGACCGAAGTTTACGTCTTCGGCTCTGCCGCTTCCGGAAAGATGCATCCCGCACTCAGACGTGGATCTGGCCATGGTCGGTATCCCGCCAGAGCAATTCTTCCGAGCTATGGGCGAGGCCTATGAGACGCTCGGCATGCCACTCGATCTCGTCGATCTCTCCGAGGATACGTCTCTTGCCATCTATCTGCGGAAACTAAAGGACCGCGGAGACCTAAAGCGTGTCGCCTGAAGCCACTATTCCGAGCCGCGTACCTCCAAATCCTCCGCGTTCCGGAGCCTGCCCTGAGCGAGTCCCCGAGTCGAATGGGCGTGAAATCCGTCTGCGTCTCTGCGACCTCTGCGCCTCTGCGAGGAATCCCAAAAGACAAACATAACCAAGAAAACCGCAAAAACCCCTCTTGCAAAGAAAATAGACAGACGTCTACTATAATAAATGGGACTCGAGCGAAGGGACGGCACCACCGCGTATTACAAAAAGCAACGCATCAACGGCCGCGTCGTCTCGATCTATGTAGCCTCTGGCGAGGCCGCCGTCAAGCTGTACCAACAAGATCGGGCCAAAAGGGAGGCCGAGGAAAAGCGACAGGCAGACCTCACCTCCATTGCCGACCTGCTGGGAGAATGGATCCAGAAAACCGAACCCATCATCTCTCAAGGCATGGAAGAACTCGGCTACCACTATCATCGAGGCGAGTGGAGAAAACGAAGGTCAAAGTCGTAGCGACTCCACGGCCCCCACACATCAAGGCCATAAGGAATCCTAACGATAAAAGCCAAGACCTTGTGCTACAAAAACCGCCTTTGCCCCGCTTCGCCCAACGAGAGATCGGAGGAATTGCGCGCTCCAAAGCAAAGAACCGCCTGTGCTACAAATCCCCAACTCCCCCGCTTTTAACGCAACCACTTCTCAATAACCAAACCCGAGACAACTCGATCGAGCAATCGGCAAACTCGTCCGCCGCAAGCGCCCCCCGGCGAAGGGATTCAACAAAATCGCATAGACTGACTGTGCTTTCTTGCCTAGATCGCGAGCCACGACCCGCGAGAGGATTTTTTTGACCATGAGCATTACGCGCCACTTCTACGCCATTGCCGGCATCGCCACGCTCCTCACCGCGAGTGGACTCGCCACATCTCGCAGCCACTCGGTGGCTCTTTTCTCCAACCCGCAGCCGGTTGCGGTTACAAACGGCTCTTCTAACCCCGTGCCGACCGTGGCTCAAGGCACAACTCAAATAGGAGGCACAGTCGCCGTCAGCAGCCTGCCGGCCGTACAAATAGCCTCCGGCCAGACGGTCGGGGTGAGCGGCACGGTCAACATTGGTTCCAATCAAACGATAGGGATCTCCGGCGAGCCCACCGTGCGCGTCGGGTCCGGAGAGACCATCGGCATCAACAACACCTGCAGCAATCCCATCCCGGTTAGTGTTGATTGTCCGCGCTCGCCGGTTTTCGCTCAGGGAGTCATCCACCTGACTGATGGAAGCTTCTTCAACACCGCCCATGTGTACACCGTGCCGGTCGGAAAGAGACTGGTGATCCAGACAATCTTTGGGCAGGCTAACTTGCAACCGGGCCAGAAGGTGCCGGAAGCGAACATTGGAATGTATCCAGTTCCATTTACCGACCGGGGCGCTATCGACTCTACTGAGGAGTGGTCCGACGCTACGTCTCAGGTCGATTACTACTTCTCGGGCGGTGCCAGCGTCGACATCGAGGGTCATCGGAGCGATGGGATCGGAACCGGAGTGATCGTCATTGGGTTCAGCGGGTATTTGGTGGCGGCGCCCGGGATCGGTTGATCGGTGATCGGTGATCTGCGATCTGTGATCTGGGATCTGTGATCAGGATTCGGAATTCGGGAGCCAGTTCAAAAGTCAGATCTCTTGAGCACCCCCTCCCAGTTCGCGGACTCACAGCCTCCCCCGCAGCCACTCAACCTGGAGTTAATTAAAGGTTGGGGCGGGCTGCAGGAGAGGGATTCGTTTATGCGGCTTCCCCGGTTTGCGCCGAGAATGGCCGCTTGCAATTTGCTCCGGAGTCCGGATTCGAAACAGATCTGTGCTCGGGTGATCTGTGGTTCTTTGAGAGGAGTTGGTTCCAGTGTTTTGCGCACGATCATCGCAAAACACTTTGGATCCCGTCTTGTTTTGGCCTGGTTGGTTTGCCCTATCTTTGCGATTTGATGCGACCACTCGGGCCGCTGCGGCTTACGATTTGCGTTATTCTTTTGACGTAAATGAACTACATCCCTTTTGGACGCACTGGCGTCATGGTTTCTCAGGCGTGCTTTGGCACCATGACGTTTGGTTGGGAGCCGGAGGATTGGGGGTCTTTTGAGGAGCAGGCTCTTAAGGTGGGCAATAGGTCGCTTGAGCTCGGGATCAACTTTTTTGATACGGCGGACGTTTATGCGCGGGGCCAGAGCGAGACGATTCTGGGGAAGCTGATTAAGGGGAAGCGGGATGGGCTGGTTATTGCGACCAAGTGCCATGGTCGGATGCATGACACGGACCTCAACGCTCGTGGCAACTCGTACCGTCATGTTGTGATGGCTTGTGAGGCCTCGTTGAAGCGGCTGGGGACGGACCGGATCGATCTTTATCAGATTCATCGGCCGCAACCTTCGATTCCGATCGAGGAGACTTTGCGGGCGCTGGATACGCTGCGGCAGCAAGGGAAGATTTTGTACGCGGGGTCTTCTACTTATGCGGCCTGGCAGCTGGCGGAGGCGCATTATGTGGCGAAGGAGATGGGGGCGGCAGGGTTTGTTTCTGAGCAGCCGCCTTATAACCTTTTGGACCGGCGCATCGAGACGGAGTTGTTGCCGTTCTGCCGAACTTATAACGTGGCGACGATGCCGTGGTCTCCGCTGGCGGGCGGGATGCTGAGTGGGAAGTATTTGGACTCCAAGCCTAAGGAGGGGCGGTATGTGAAGAGCGATCCTTCTGACCGTTTGAACAGGTTGCCTAAGGCGAAGTTGTTGCGGCTGAAGTCGCTGGCGGAGAAGAACGGGATGTCTATGGCTACTTTGAGCTTGGCTTGGGTGGCCTCGCAGCCGGGGATTACGACGCCGATTGTGGGGGCTCGGTCCGAGAAGCAGTTGGAGGAGTCGGTGGCGGCGGTTCAGATTAAGCTTTCTGAGGCTGTTTGTAAGAAGATCGATGCGATCTTTGCGCCGGGATCGATGGAGATGAGTTATTACGAGGGGGACTTTGGCCCAAGCGCTAGAGGGGCGTAGTCAGAACCCCTTCCCATTGTGCCGATGTTTGTGCGGCAGAGGGGTGTCCTTTCCCGATTGTATGTACCAGTAGGCCGATTTTCATAGGGTGATTTGACACCCGTTTAACTGGTCGCGGCCGTAGGCTTCAAGAGCCTCTCTAGGAGGGATGTCGCCTA
>JANYLD010000055.1 GCA_025363835.1 Armatimonadota bacterium | reverse complement strand
GGCCAAGGCAACCCGCCCCCAATTGGAGCAGGACCTGCACAATCTGGTGCGCATGCATTTGGTCGGCAAGGATCCAAAGGGCCGCTTTACCATTCACCCGGCTATCCGGGATCACTTCTATCGCCGGTTCAGAGATCCCGCCGCGGTTCACCAAGCGGTGCGCGAGCACCTTGTTCCGTTGTCCAAGCGGCCCGGTATCGGACTCCCGACCGACAAAGAGTCCTTGGACCTTCTGGAAGAGCTAGTCCACCACGCGATTCAGGCAGGCTCGGTGCGAGAAGCGGCTGAGATTTACATGGGCCGAATGGGCGGAAACGACCATTTGAACACGCGGCTCGGTGAGTACACCAGGTCGTATCGCATACTCTCCGCTTTTGACCAATGTCCCGACAAATCGGGGATGTACCACTGTAATCGCGCTTCGGGACGCATGGAGGAAGCTTTACGCTGGAGGCCGAACAACCGTTACGTCCTGTTGCTAAGCGGCAACCTTGCGCAGCTTTCAAGCGATCCGAGCGAAATGACTCGAAATATAGCCCGGTCACTGCGCGGAGAGGAGGTAAAGATCCCGGACCGCTCCCCCGATTGTCCGATTACCGCCTCCATGCTTCACGTCTACCGGGGCGATTTGATTGAAGCCGAGCGCGCGGCTAACATCGAGCTGACGAAATCTCAGTACGAGGACGACCGCGTGCGGACCGAGTTCGCGCTTGTCGAAATAGAACGACGCCATGGGGCCATTGAGGACGCTCAAGCTCGTTTGAATCGAGCCTCACAGTGGGCATTGAACTCGGGTTCTCAGGAGCACCTATGCACCATGCAACTCTTGCGAGCCCGCCTTGCAATGGATGAAAACGCTCTGGATAGCGCCGCAGCCTCGCTGGAAGAGGGCATCCACATCGCTCGAGATTGTGGCTTCGGATTGTGGCTCATTGAGCTTTTGAACGAACGAGCCAAGCTGATGCTTCGTCTCAAGCTGCCGCAAGAGGCTGAGGCGGATGCACGAGAAGCATTTGAGTTTGCCAGTTCTCCAGAGTGCCGGTTCCAGTTCGGCGAAGTGGAGGCGAGGCAGTTGCTCAAGGAGTCATTTGCGGCGCAAGGTAAGTCCGCGAGCGCGGAAGCCTCTTAAATCTCGCGTGACCCGCTGGTCCCGGACGAGAGCCGGATGACGTCCCGTATCCCCTCCGCGCTCGAAATCTTCTTCGATGACAGTGCCCGTGATCTCCAGGTCCTAAAGGCGATCTAAAATGTCCCTGTGCCAATGACCTGCTCTTCGCTGATCCTTCTACCTGTCGGACCTGGCACGAAACTGGAATTCCTGCTTGACACGCTCGATACCGTAGAGCGATTCGCCGCTCCAGAACACAAAATCTTAATCGTGGACGACTCCGCGGAGGGCATCGGAGCACGAGTGCAGACGGTGTCGCCGGCGGTCGATGTCTTATTACTTCGGGCGCCCGGTTCCGATATGACGCGCAGCGTGGCCGGGCGGTTCTTTGAGACAGTTGCCGAAGGTGTTCGGCATTCGGCGCAGAACTACTCATTCGAAGTCTTAATGCGGCTGGACGCGGACGCGCTCATGTGCAACCCGGGAGCGGACGTCCGCGGGATGGAATTCCTTAAGGCACATCCGAAAGTCGGAATGATCGGCAGCTACCGCGTGCGCTGCGACGGGCAGATACGTGACTTTAGCGGAGGCGCCGAACACCTGAAAAAGGAGTCCGGACGTCAGCTTCTTCCCGCAAAGAGAGCGCTTTCTGCTTCCCTCAACAAGCTGCTGGAACCGGCATTGCAAAACGGGTATGAGCCGGGTGAGAACGTCATCGCACCCGGCTCAATGCTGAGCTTGGAGGCCACGAGGCGGCTGGCCGCACACCCCCTTTTTGGAGACTCTTCCTTCCGGCCGACCCGGCTAGGTGACGACCATCTCAACTGCCTTATGTTGCGGGCTCTTGGCTTCGAGCTCGCCGACTTTGCAACGGGCGACTTGCCCCTCGGGATTTGGCTGCGCAAGCTCGAATGGTCTCCCCAGGAGCTCGTGAAGAGAGGCAAATCGGTCGTTCATAGCGTGCGGGGCTATGGTGATCTCGGAGAACGTGAGGTTAGAGAGAGATTTCGAGAACTCCGGGACTGACGCGGAGTGCTCAGTTCAGCGGAACACGAAGCGGCAGCGCGGCTTTAGACCCTTTTCGCACTTCTCTTTCACCTTGGCTCCTGTGATCTCCCTCAGAAGACTTTGAGCAATCTGGCAGGCATGGTGAGAGCTCTTGACGGCCTCAGCAATTGGGCAGCTTGCGCTAGAAATGGTGAAGTCTCCGGCTTCCCCGGACAGGGCCGCTGCCCCTCCCATGGAGGTCAATACTTCAAGTGCCAGCGCGATCCTACGTTCAAGAGTGCCTCTGTCGCGATCCGGCGCGAGTTTGGCCGCCAACCGTCGCCCCGTCTCCTCGCACGCTGCGATCAACTCGTCCTCGGTCAGCTTCTCCGACAGAACTTCGAGAAGTTCGGCTAGCAGCGGGCCGTAGGCTTTCGGAAAGAGGTCTTCCCCGTCCTTGGTCAACTCGTACGCGTGAAAGGGCTTGCGGGTGCCTTGCACCACGCCCGCCTGCTGGATAAGGCCGTCCTCCTCCAGGGCATTAAGGTGAAGGCGGACGCCGGTTTCCGTGATGCGGAGGGCCCGGGCCATCTCAGAGACGGTGCGTTTGGTCTCGCGCAGCATGGCCAGGATGCGCCCTCTTGTAGTCGACATGAATTTACGGCTGGCTCTCAAAGTCTTCTCTTTGCTTAATGTTTGCTGAACAGGCGGTCAAAAATAATAAACGAAGTGTTTTATTATGTTATTATAAATCAAGTCGTGAGGCGCCTGAGCCAACGCGACACGCAAAGGAGCTAAGTTTAAAAATGAACCGCACACTGATTCTCTCGCTGTCTACTCTCATGTTGGCCTCTTTAGCCGGAGCGCAGGGCATGAAGATGAATTCTCGATACGCCGGCCCCGTTTACAGCGGCAAGCCGATGTTGAAAGTCACCGCCGCCCTTGTCAACGCCGGTGGCGGAGCTGCCAACTTCTCCACGGCCAAAGCGGTCACGGCCATTGCCGGCGAGAAGCTAACGAACGCGGAAGTCGGGAAGCTGACCAAGCAGTACGGGCAGGACAAGGTTGGCGAGTGGCTGAAGGT
>JANYLD010000007.1 GCA_025363835.1 Armatimonadota bacterium | reverse complement strand
CTCGTAGCCCGGAATGGCGGGTTCCTGGTGCATGTTCATGATATAGGGCATCGAGAAGCCGAAGAGTTTGTCGTATCTCTTGGTCACCTTAAGCAAGATCTCCGCGAGGTCATCGAGGTGGGGGGCGTCCATTTTGGCGAGAGACGAGAGGTGCTCTCGGGGCGCAATGTGGACTTCGTAGGGGTAACGGGCGAAGAAGGGGACGAGGGCTACGAAGCGATCGTTTTCGCAGACGAGCCGTTCCCCCGGCTCAGTTCCAGTCGGCGTGGCTACGTCGGACGCTTTCGGGTGAGCTTTGAGGAGCGTCTCCTCTAGAATCGTTTCGCTGTGGACTTCCTCCGGGAAGGTGTGGCCATAGAGCTCGGCGGCCAGCCAGTCGCCCATGAGAGGGCGGCCGTGCTTTTGGAAGTGGCGTTGTTCTGATTCCAGCTCGATCGTCTGTGTAGGGGGGATGTACGGGTAGGCGTAAATCTGGCCGTGCGGATGGCTGAGGGTGACTCCTATTTCTTTTCCCTTGTTTTCGAAGATGAAGACGTATTGCACTTCCGGACGCGCGGATAGTTCTTCATAGCGCTCCTTCCAGACGCGGGTTAACTTTCTGACTTGTGGATAAGGCAGGGTGGCGAGGGTTGCATCATGGTTATCCGTATAGCAGACGACCTCGCAAACCCCGTGACTTGGACGCACAGGCGTTACGGAGTTGCCAGCCACTGCAGGGTTGGGTGGGGGCTCTTGGAGGGAAGGAAACCGGTTTTCGAAAACGACGATGTCGTAGTCGGACATCGGGACCTCGGTGGGAAAACCTCCCGGTTTTGTGGGGCAAAGCGGGCAGTAATCGTCGGGTGGCAGGAACGTTCTGTCCTGCCGATGCGTCGCGGTAATTACCCATTGATCAAGGAAAGGGTGATAGCGAAGCTCGGACATGCTGTTGAGGTTCTACCTTGAGGCCGTGTGCTCAGGCGTTCGACAGGTCAACCGATTAAGGAGTTCCGAGGCTTGAACCGAGCGTATAAGAACTTGCAGATCATAGCGCCCTGCGGGTAAGGCGTTTGAATTTTGGCTTTGCCAAGGAGAGCGAATGAGAAATTTAGCACTTGGATCGCTGCTGTTTTGTGGCCTAGCAGCTGTGCTTGGATACGTGGCTACTTCCGGGGTAGGGATGCGTACGACCGGCTTTGCCCAGACTGTGGTTGAGAATATCCCGCTCCCCCCTAAGAAGACCGTCACGCCGGCCCCAGAGGTCGAGATAAAGGCAACCCCCTTGAAGGTGGCGCCTCCAATAGCCGTGGTGTCCAAGCCGGTGTTGCCTAAGCCAATGGCCGTCCACAGCCCTGCAATCCACAGACTTGCAGCCGACTCAAGGTTCAGGCGCACGAAGTCTACGGTTCGGCCGCCTTCGATCAAGGGAGCCGTGGCCATTACGCCCGCTATTACCGCAGTGGCTAAACGGCCTTCAAAGACGCCGACACCGGCAGGTCCCGTCCGACGGCAGAGCTTGGCCGTTTCGGTAGATTCTCAGTTGTCGCAGCCTCATGACGAAAGCCAAGACCTGCAGCGGGAGAAGGATGCGGAGCAGAGATGGCGAGAGCAGACCCTATCTCGATGGAGGGGAGAAAAGCAGCAGCGGGCTCAATCGAGTCGAGGTAATCGTGAGGGCGGCTCGGACTCAACTTTAGACCGGACGCCGGTGGGAGGTCTTTACTCGCCGGACGAAGAAAAGAAGCCGAAGAAGAAACGACATCGGTTCCTATTCATTCGGTGGTGAGCCTTCCGTCCTTTATCAGCCTCTCGGCGATTTGCACCGCGTTTAGGGCCGCGCCTTTCAGCAACTGGTCGCCCGCGATGAATATCGAGATTGCCGACGGATGCGAAAGGTCTCTTCTTATGCGCCCTACAAAGACCTCTTCTTTGCCTGAAGCATCCAAAGGTGTTGGGAAGCGGTTGGCGGCACGGTCGTCCATGACTTTCACGCCATTGGCATGAGCTAGAGCGTTTCTAACAACCTCCAGGCCGGGGGCCTCACCGGCGAATTCGATTGTCGCCGATATGCTGTGAGCGCGCATGACGGGCACGCGCACACACGTGACGTTCACCTTCAAATCTGGCATTTCCAGGATCTTTCGAGATTCGTGGATGACCTTCCACTCCTCTTCGTTGTAGCCAAATTCGTTGATAGGCGTGTTGTGGCTGAAAAGATTAAAGGCGTAGGGTTGGGGCAGAACTTTGGGTTCTGCCGGCTTCCCCTCCAAGACTGCTCGAGTTTGGGTTTCGAGTTCCTCCATCATCGCCGCCCCGCCTCCGCTTGCGCTTTGGTAGGTGCTGACGATCAGGCGCTCGATCTTCCCAAGATTTTTCAAGGGAGCGACGACCATACAAAGGATGATCGCCGTGCAATTGGCAACCGGGAAAAGGCGGTCTTCTGGCTTGACAGCGCTCCAGTTGATCTCAGGAACAACAAGCGGCACTTCCGATTCCATGCGAAAGGCGCTGGAGTTGTCGATGCATAGAGCCCCCGCTTTGAGAGCGAATGGGATCAAAGCGCGAGAACGGGCGGCCCCTGCGCTAAAAAAAGCGATGTCCACGTCATCAAATGAGTCGGGACCTGCGACTTCGATGCATATCGGCTCGTCTCTGAAGGTGAGCTGCTTCCCAGCAGATCGCTCGCTTGCCAACAACTTCAAATTGCCAACCGGAAACTTATGAGAATCGAATATTTTCAAGAATTCGCGTCCAACCGCTCCGGTTGCTCCAACGACGGCGACTGTAAAATTACTGGGCACAATCCTTCTTACCCTAGTATGCTGAGGCCGAGATGAACAAAGTTTGCGCGGACGACCGCAATTGCTGCTCGGACGTGTTGTACACTTGATAGCAACCAGGGAGGGATCGTTGGCACTGCGGCATCCAGATTCGGAAGCGATTCTCGACATACGTTTCGACTGCGGTCCAAACGGAACTTTTCGCCGTGCTGAAGCAGGCAATATCCAGCAGCTTCGGTTAGAGGGCGTGACCGGCCAGGTGACACGGACAGTCGCCGGAATCGTGTCAGTTCCTGCCGGGGTCAGCGCTCTATGCTTCAATAGCAAGGGGACGCTGCTTGCGCGCACGTCGGCCCAAAGCAAGCTCATCATCGTTCCACCGCGAAGCGTGACCTATTTGCGCGGCAGCGTTCGCCTGATTGTTCAGGCCGCTCGGGGCGACCATGCGATCCAGGTTCTGTCTTGGAACCAGCTGCTTACCCCGCTTCTCGACGCTTGGGCGTCCAGCAGAGGCACCACACGCGGTGGAGCCGGTGGCAGCCGTCAAATAGCCTGCAAGCCAATCGACCCGCACCTACAGGACGCCTACAACCGATTTGAACTTGCTCGAACCGGTGTCCACGACATTGCCGAGCCGATGATTTTGTCCTCCGCCTATGAGTTGATCGCCAAGCTGATGATGTCAAGCGACGAAGTTCAGTTGGCGGCCGTGCCGACCACGCTGCCGGAAACGATTAAGGAGCTGACCGCACGCGTCCGGTCCAACCCTTCCCTGCCTTGGCCGCTTAAAGATGCAGCCGATGCAGCAGGATATTCGCCGTTCCACTTCTCTCGTGTTTTCAAAGCTATGGTGGGCTACGGCTTCCACGAGTACGTCGACCGATGCCGCACCGAGGCCGCTGTTGACATGCTGGTGAGCAGCGATGCAGCTGTGGACGTGGTGGCGGCAACGTGCGGATTTGGCACAACCCAGGGTTTACGAGAGTCGGTCAAGGAATATCTCGGTCTCGTGCCTTCGGAGTTGCGAGCCATTCCAGAAGTCAGCGGCAGCGCCTCGGCTAATTGATCGTAGCGCCTTGATTGGGTGGATACGGAAGCGATAAGTGCATCGAAACGATCTGCCACGTCCCGTTCACCTTCTGGGCAACGGTGCTGTAACGGCCGATCAAACGGTTTGAAAGAGAGTCGCCCGACTTTCCATACTGGAAGTTGAACGTCCCCCAACTCGCTGAAATCGTATCGTCCTCAGCATTCCCGTCTTCGTTAAAGGCGAGGTTTCGCTGGTCCGAGGACGTGAACTGCCCGTGGAGGTACTTTTCGAAAGCGTCTCTGTTTTTGAACTTAGCATGGATCCAATAGATGACGGCGTCCGGCGAAACCGCGTCTTCTACCATCTTGAAGTTGGCCTTCTCAACGGCTGTTCCCAAATTGTTGCTTGCAACGGTGGCTTGCGAGTCCTGTTGACCAATCGCCATTGCAGCGACAAGTCCGGACAGCAATAGGCTTAAGAAAATCTTCATGCTTGGTGTTCCTACGCCCGTATGGTAGCTCAACGTGGGTGGTTTGTGTTTGTGGCTTGCGGTTCGATGTGTTTTTTCACCAACCGCAAACCACGAACCCCAACCGCACGCTTTTACATCATCTTCGCGCCAGAGCGCCGGGCGTAGGCATCTTCGAAGCCCGAAGCAATTGCGCTCCGGTACAAGTCGTAGGTGCCCGGGTTGCTTTGCTCCCATTGCTGCCGGATGCCTGCTTCGCTTTGAGCGAAGTTTTGGTACTGCGGGTTCTGGGACAATTGCCAGCCAAACCGGTAGGCGGGCTCCCACCGGTCGAAGGCAACTCGCTGGTCTGCAAAGGTCTGCTGGTATCGATTCCGGCCGAAAGCGGGATCGTAAGGAGTCTGCATCAGGGGCGGAGGCACGCCGCCGGAGTTATACATGTTAACGTTCTGGCGTTCGTCTTGAATCTGCTGCATCGTGTATGGCTTGGCGTTCGGGTCGTATTGCGTGAACCCCTGGTGCTTATAGTAAGCCGCCCGCTGGTACACGTCGACCGCTCCGTGCTTCTTCATAATGTCGTTTGCACGAGGAACGTCGGCATCGTTGGCCTCAAGCGACACGAGGCAGCTTCCCCGTCGAATCGCTTCAGCGTAGGTGTTGACGTGCTCTTCCGGGATTCCCAGGCCAATTAAGGCTCCTAAAAGGCCTGCACCTAAAGCCCCTATTCCCGCGCCAGCGATGGTGGCGGCAACCGGACCGGCGGCAATGATGCCAAGGGGAGGAAAGAAGAGAGTTCCGACGCCGACCAGAGCGCCAAACACACCCCCCACGACAGCCCCCGACACCGCGCCCGTTAGGAAGCCAGCTGCAGCGTGGGTACCTCCCTTCGAGTCCACCTTGTGATTGACAAACTCCCCGTTTGGATCACTTGTGATGACGCTAATCCGATCACTTGGGAAGTCGTTATCCAAAAAGGCTTTCACGGCCCGCTGGGCGTCGTCCCTATCATCGAAAAGTCCAACTACGTTTTGTGGCATTCGGTCCTCCAAGCACGACCGTGCGCGGCCGCTTCTGGTTATTTGGACCTGGGAGCGCTAGCCAGAGTTTCGGGTCTTCGGAGAGGGCTTTGTCTTTCTTCGGCTGCGCGGGTAGTTGCCGCCTCTCGAACCTAGTTCGGAACCGGCGATGGAACCGCCCGGTTGGGTTAAAGAGCCGTCCGCCAAAAAGTCTCGGCGGAACTTCAAAGCCGCGTCGATCTGATCCTCGCAGTTTGCGAGGTCTGCCGGGGAAGTGGCCGCGCTCGAGTCGGCAACCTGTTGGAGAACGCTGGGCAGAGGATCTATGTGTCCCGTATTGACTTTGCGGTCCATCAAGATGGCCTCACCGGCCTCGGATTTGACCACGTCTCCAACTCGAACTTGGGTGACTTGGTTGTTTAGCCTAACTTTAACGAGGTCGTCCCCGACGTAGTAGTGATCCTTTGCCACTTCAAGCTGAGCGACCTTGAACGCGTCGCTTTGACGCCCAGCGTGGACTAAAACTCCGGTGAAGCATTTGTCCTTGATGACCTGCTGGACCGCCACGGGGCCCACCAGTTCCTCGTCCTTCTTGGGATCGTAGACCGCGAGAACGCCATTGCCGGTGACTTCCACGCCGTACCGGTGGAAGTCCTTGCGAAAGGCTTCGGGATTGTCCGTCTTCTCTCGTAGCAGCACCTTGGCAAGCGACCCTGCGCCGCTTGCGCCGGTCGTGAACTGGATGAAGCCTGCCGAGATATAGCCCGTGTCGTAGGTGTTAATCGAGTCGAAGCCCCCTTCCAGAGACGACACAGCTCTCATCACATGCCAAGTGGACTCGTCGATACCGGCCTTCTTGCACAGTTCGCTCATTGCGTCATCGGAGATCGTTTTGAGGGGGGTGCCGCCGGAGATGACACCGTCAGAGCTTCTCAGGTAGGCAAAGTGAGCCGAAACAGGCGCCTGGTTGATGAATGAGACGGTGGCGCCATCGTTGAAGGACACCTTGTAAAGCTGGGGTTTGACTGCGGCGGCAAAGGTGGGTGTGTCTCCAGACATGAAATCTCTCAGGCCGTCCGGCATGGGGCCCGGGTTTTGCACTTCTTGACCGCCGATCGTTATGGGAGGCATCTCGCCGGAAAAGTCCTCTTCGTCCGACATTCCACCCACAGAGCCATTGTCGCTGAAGTCTGCGTCACTGGCCTGCGGTCCGCTTGTATTGTCGTCGGCGGTTGTCTTTCCGTTCAGATGGTCTGCTTTGTGAGCGGCGACGGCGCGGTCATAGGCGATTTTTGCATCGATCCAGTCTGCCCAACTGCTATGGTCACTGTCGTCGGGTGGCTGGGAATGCTGATAGGTGTAAAGCCACTTGGATCCCTCCGGAGTCAAGCGAACCTGCCATGCGCCTCGGTGGTCTGCGTACGGGGGGGTGCCGACGGCCATTTTTACCTCGCTCTCGAGGGTCCGTTTGACAAGACGGCGGTCTTTACTGTCGAACAGATTTTGGGCGCTCGAAAAGGCAGCCAGCGCAGCAAAAGCCACGCCCCAGGCGAATCGTATAAGCATCCCCGCTACTCTCCTGATTGTCGCTTCCGTGCCTTTTAAGGGTAGCACAACTGTGTTTTTGGCAGGTTAGCGCTGCTTGCGGAAAGGATGATCTGCTACGAATTTTTGTCATCCCGAGCCTTTGAACACGGGGTGCTCGTAGCCCTCTTGAAAATAGAACGTCCGCTGCCTCGACACGTGGGCCCAGAATCTACTCCCGCTCTTGCCTGCCTACCTCGTGTCGAGGCTTCCACGTTTTGAACCTGCGAGCCGAGCATTTTCTTAGGAGCCTTTGAACACGAAGTGCTCGTGGCGCTCTCAGAAAATGGGTGCCTTTTTTGTCATCCTGAGCGAGTCCCCGAGTCGAAGGACCTGACAGCGGCGCAGCCGACTCCCGGCTTACACAGGTTTGTATCTCCAATTCTAATGTGTAATGTCATCCCGATAGCGACAAGCGAAGCCGAGCCGAGGGACCCTCTCCGACCTCAATTTCGAACCGCTCCAGATTCCATTTTCAGGCTAGAAGACACGAACTGCGTTCACCGGCGAGGCATAAAAACATAGTTGCCGCCGCACGCACCCAAACGCCACCCGTAGCCGCGTCTTTATGTCGCGTTCTCGATCGCATTTTCAGACTAAAGTGCATGAACGGGTTCACCGTCGGGGCTGAAAATGGTTCAGCGGCACGATGCCAACCACCACCCGAAGCCGCGTCTTCACGTCGCGTTCCCGCTTCCATTTCAGCCTAGCGAGTCCCCGCGTCGAGGGACGACAAAAAATGTGGTTCAAGCGAGTAGCCTATGACCAATGGCCACAGTCCATTCCGTGCTACAAGCCCTAGAAGACATTGCCCCTGCCCGCTTTGCGTTTGATTTCGACAAAGTAGGGCTTCAAGTGGGAGACCAGCAGCAGGTTGTCTCCAAAGGAGTTGTCTCCCTCGACCGCTCGATGGCAGCAGTTGAATATGCAGCGTCAATTGGCGCACAGGTGCTGGTCGCGCATCATCCCCTCATTTTCCGTCCCATCGACTCAGTCTCAAACCGAACCCATGTCGGGCGGACGATTTTGAAGTTGGTGCAAAGCAACATCGCGTTCATCGCAGCGCACACGAACTGGGATTCTGCGCAAGGCGGCGTCAACGATGCCCTCTGCAAGCTCTTCGGGTTGGTCAACGTTCACTCCTTCGGCACTGCTGCGGAAGTTGAACAACTCAAGCTGGTCTTCTTCTGCCCCCCTGAAAGCGCGGACACGATCATCGACGCCTGTTCAGAGGCCGGAGCCGGCCAGATTGGTCTTTACCGCCGCTGCGCCTTTGTAAATCCTGGAACGGGCACGTTTGTAGGACAGGAAGGCTCCCGTCCCTCAGTCGGTGAGTCAGGCCGCATCGAACAGGTTCCCGAGGTGCGGGTTGAGATGCTCCTACGCTCAGACCGACAGCGAGCCGTGAGCCGGGCTCTCCTCAGAACTCATCCTTACGAAGAACCAGCTTTCGACCTTTTCCAGTTGGCTGGTGCACGAGAACAAGCGGCAGGAAGAATGGGCGAACTGCCGCAGAAGGTGACGCTCGCCGAGTTGTCCGCCAACGTCGAGAAGGTCCTCGGCACCAAGTGTCTAACTTGGGGCGATCCCGCACGTGAGATCCGATCTGTTGCCTTCGTAGGAGGCGCGGCCGACGACGAATGGCGCTCGGCTCAACGCGAGAACGCGGATGCGCTGATCACCGGTGAAGTGAAACAGCACAACGCGTTAGAAGCAGCAGAGTCGGGCTTTGCTTTAATCGCTGCCGGCCACTATGCCACCGAGCAACCGGGCGTTGTCGAGCTATGCGATCGGCTCAGGAATGCCGTCGACGAAGTCGAATGGACAGTGTTTGTGCCCGAGAAAGGGCTCGCGGGAAGGCCATTTTAGAGGTGAAGTATTGAGTTTTGAGTATTGAGTGTCGAGGCTTGGGATCAAAGCTCGATACTTGACACTCAATACTCAATACTCGCATGGAAAGTGGTAGCCCGGACGGGACTTGAACCCGCGACCTCCGCCTTGAAAGGGCGGCATCCTAACCACTAGACGACCGGGCCGTAGCAGGGGGACATTGAACCTGATTGGAAGGGCAAAGCGCAAGGCGTCCCGGTTGAGCGTTGAGTATCAAGCTTCGAGTATCAAGCTTCGAGTATCAAGTTTCGAGTGCCAAGTTTGGAGTGTCGAGATCGACGGCAACACCTCTCAACACTCAACACTTAAGGCTTAAGGCTTAAGGCTTAACACTCAACGCTCAAGACTCAAGGCTCAATTCTCGATCGCCTTCTGCGATTCCTCGGCGACGTGCGAGGCGGTGTTAAAGTCGGCCACCCGCCGCGCGGTCACATAGTCTCGCGCAAAGTACGCCTGATCCAACGAGCTCACCATCACGTGTCCCGCGCCCGTGGCGGCGTGAATGAACTTGCCGTCTCCTACGTAGATGCCAACGTGGTTTATTCGGATACTTCGGCTCGTCCTGAAGAACACTAAGTCACCGGGCTTCAACGCAGACTTGGCGACTGCCGTCCCGACGTGAGATTGCTCGATCGACGTTCGGGGGAGAGCGATGCCTTGGCTCTTGAAAACACTGGTCGTAAATCCCGAGCAGTCGACACCCGACGAGCGGGAAGTGCCGCCCCAACGATAGCGTACGCCTCTATAGGTCATCGCCTTCTTAAGGAGCGAATTTTTCGACTTTGCAACCTTCTCGACGACCGTCTCTCTGGCTTTGGAAGCGGTGCTCTTAGCGACGTGGGTCACTGGCGTATAGACGGCTAAGACCGGCGCAGCGGAGATCGCTACAGTTTCGGAAGGAAGCCATCCTGTCCCGCTGCGCAATTGAAGCTTGACCCACCCCGATTTTCGGTCGATTTCGGCGAAAGAATCGCCTTTCAAAAGTGCATCGAGAGCCTTGCTTCCCGCAAAGGGACCTGCATGCGGTGTAACGCTCTCCGGCAGGATTCGAGCGGTGCCCATCACGGGCGCGGCTTCAGCAACATAGGATGCGCTGTTTGGAATCGTGAGAACTTGGCCCCGGCGAAGATGGTTGCCGGAAAGGCCGTTGGCTTTTTCAAGAGCCGCGACGGGGATGCCGAGCTTTTGAGAAATCCGTTTGAGGGTTTCCCCTCTGTGTACCGTGTAAGTTGTTTCTGCCACTGCTGCTACGGTCGTGAACAGCACAGCGGCCAGCGTTATGGTCCTAATGGTCAATCGCTACTCCTCCTCCTCTCGCCCCGATTCCATTCGGAACATGCCGCCCCCGCGGGGGCCCCAGGCAAACGGATTACACTCTACCGGCTTTAGGCTTCTAGATGCAACCTTTTTGGTGTATTCCACACCACTCGCTTGTTTATGAGATGGTCTGTTCTACTCCCCGGGTGAAGACGCAGGCGACCTTGGAAATGGCCTTAAACACCGCAATATTGCCGGGTTAGGTTAGAATTGACTCTGCGCATGCTCAGCGTGCTGATAGTTAATTGGAATACACGCGAGCTTTTACGCGCCTGTTTACGCTCGATCCACAAGTTCTCCCCGACCGAGCCCTATGAGGTGATCGTGGTGGACAACGCTTCAACGGATGGCAGCGCGGACATGGTTCGCGCTGAATTCCCTGGCGTGAATCTTATCGAATGCAGGACCAACAGTGGTTATGCACGGGGCAACAACATGGGATTCGCGGCCGCGCAGGGCGACCTCCTCTTGACCCTCAATCCCGATACGGAGCAAGTCGACAACGTACTGCAGCTTTCGGTCGACATCCTCCGTGCCTGCCCACCCCACATCGGCTGTCTCGCTCCCCGACTGGTTTATCCTGATGGTGTAACCCAGCATTCCATCAGGGGGTGGCCGACTCCGATGGGGGTCATCGGAGATGCGACCGGACTCGGAATGACGTTTCCCAACTCCAAGTTTGGAAGCTATAGGCTCAAGAGCTTCGACTACTTGGTTCAACAACTGGCGCCCCAGCCCATGGGGACCTTTCTGATGTTCAAGCGTGAGGCCTTGGCTGCTGTTGGAGACCCAAGGAAGCCGTTCGACGAAGGCTTCCCTATTTTCTTTAATGAGGTCGATTTGCTCTACCGAACGCACAAGGCGGGATGGGAATGCCTCTATGCGCCAGCCCTGCGCGTCGTTCATCATGGAGGGGAAAGCACGAAACAAGTGCGAAAAAGCATGATTTGGGAGTCGCATCGCAGTCTGGTGCGTTATCTCAAGAAGCATTACCGCACTCCGCAGAACTCTTTGGGCCTGGCGCTCTTCGCCGGGCTTCTTTATGTCGCAGCGTTCGTGCGCGCAAGGGGCTACGATGCCGGATTTAGCGCTTAGCGTGACGATCGCCAGTTGGAACACAACGAAGGACCTCAAAGACTGCCTCGCGTCTCTTGAGGTGGTGCGCGATGAGTTGCCTTTTGAAGTGATCGTAGTCGACAACGCGAGTACGGACGGTAGCCCGGAAATGATTGAAAGTCTTTTCCCTTGGGTGCGACTGCTTCGAATGCCGACGAACCTTTATTTCACCGGCGCCCACAATCGAGCTCTTTCGGTGCGCTCAGCTCCCCACGCTTTCTTGTTGAATTCCGATACAGTGGTTCACCCAGGCGCTTTGAAGACACTTTTTGAATACAGCGTTGCACATCCCGAGACGGGGGTCTTGGGGCCAAAACTCCTTAATCCTGACGGTTCTCTCCAGTTCAGTTGCCGACGGTTCCCTAACCCGATGGCCGCGCTTTTCCGAAACACCTGGCTAGGCCGCATGTTCCCCAACAACCGCTTCACTCGCGAATATTTGATGACAGATTGGCCGCACGACCAGCCACGCGAGGTCGACTGGGTGTCGGGAGCAGCCATGTTCGTCACCCACAAGGCGATGGAAGAGGTCGGCCTTCTCGACCCGAACTACTTCATGTACTGCGAGGATGTGGACTGGTGCTACCGTATCCACAAGGCGGGGATGAAGATCATGTACGTGCCGCAGGCTTCCATCACGCATGCGATCGGCCGCAGCACAGACCAGGCGGCCAAGAAGATGCTCTTGCGCTTCCACGCCTCGATGTTGCGCTTTTACCGGGTCAACATGTTGCCGGACATGTTTCCGCTCCTCCGTCCCTTCGCTTACATGGCGGCGGCAAGCGCCTTGTTTATGAGGGGTGGTTTGTTTATCGTGAAGATTCTAATCGACGAAGGCACGCGGCGGAAAGTGAGGCGTGAACGTTGAAGCGGTTTACTCTTGCCCAGATACTCTTGGTGATCGCCGCCTTCTTGGCGCCAATTATTGGAGGGCAGCTCAACACGGAGGCAACCTCGCTTGCTCCGGGGCCGCTGATGTTGGTTCGGTCGATATTCAGCGGGTTTGACGAAACGATCTCCTATTTCTACAAGGGCTATCAGCCCTTGGCGGCCATTGAGACCCCGACGCTTTCGCATGCATTGGTCGGCCTCTTTATTTCCGCGGCGTTTATTTCCATCCTCGTGAAAAGGAAGGTTTTTCAGGTTCCCTTGGTGCGAGTTTCAGTTCCTCTCATGCTGTTTCTGGGCTGGCTCATTGCCAGCTTGGCGTTCACCCAGTTCTTTAGTGTCACCCTCGTCGTGGTCTGTGAGTGGCTGATCTTTGGCATCGCATTCTTTGCAGTGATAGCAGCGGCGGGGCGGAGACGCGGCACCTTTATTCTCATCGCGTCCATCGTGGCCGGCTGTACTGCGGTCGCCGTTAAAGGTCTCTGCGAATACGGAGCGGAGCGAGCGGCCGATCCAACGTGGCGGGTCTTCTCCACTTGGGCCAATCCGACCTCCCTGGCTGGAATGCTCGGCATTGGGATCATGCTCGCCATCGGACTAGCCATATACATTCATGGCGTCAATTCCGCCATTCCTTGGACATGCGGCCTGGCCATGGCGTGCTGCATGATGGTTACCGACTCTCGAGGCGGGATCTATTCGATGCTTGTCGGACTCGTCTGCCTCGGGGGCCTCGCGGTCTTCTGGGGCGCCACCAAAGAAGAGTCCAAGACAAGCCTTATTAAGATCGGCTCCATCCTCATTCTGGCCATGCTATTCGGACGTTGGGCTCATCCCGTGGCAGGGATGGGGCATACGGCCACAACAGCTCAGATCAAATCTCCCTATGTCCTTGCGGGACAAACAAGGCCTTCGGTCCAACCGGCTGCTGCGGCGCCGGACAACGCCCCAAGAGACCAATCGGCCGGCTTTCGAATCCTCCTTTGGAAGGGCGCTTGGCAACTCATGAAATCCAATCCGGTCGGTTATGGATTTGCTACTTACCGCTTTGAGTCCGCCCGCCCGGGATTGACGACCGAAACTCAGCTCACCCACAACACTTATCTCCAGATCGGCGTGGAAGCGGGGTTCTTGGGACTGCTTTTCTTCGTGTCGTTCCTCGTTCTCTGGCTTTACGAAATGATTCGTGGCTGCTACTTGCCCTTGAGGCCAATTTCATTCCTGAGGATGGGGGGTGCGCTCGTGGGCTTCTATCTTGTGCTTGAAATCTTGAGGCGTTTTGCCCACGTGGAGTTGTTCCCCACCCCCACTTTCAAAATTGTGGCTCTCGGCGGTGCTGGTGTGGTTTGGCTGTACGTAGAGGCCTCGCGCAAGATGGCGAACCTTGCCAACAAGCAGAACATTCTTCGCGCCTGCATCATTGCAGCGGTGATCTGTTGCCTCGCCGACAACCTTTTCGAAAGCGATCTGTACTGTTTCGGCATTGGCGTGACGGCATTCATCCTTATGGGGCTTGGGTTGATCCAAGCGACGGATGGTATCGCTCCAGAATTCATTCCGCGCTTGCCAAGGGCTATTGGCGTCTCTGGAAGCGTGCTAGTGGCCCTCCTTCTGTTGCATGGCGGGGTTGTAGAGACTTTGCGATCCCTGGGCCGCTTCGAGCGCGACTCTGGCCTTAGCCTTCCCCTCACATCCCAGGAATCAGTGGAGGACATTTCTAAATCGAACCAACTGGCCGAATCTGCAATCGCTCTGGCCCCTTATGATGGCGAGAACTGGCGGCTCAAAGGCAATGTCGACGCGACAGCTTTCGACAGCGCCAAGGATTTCAAGCAAGCTGCCGAACTGCATCCCAATGTGCGCAACCTTAGAGCTTACGGAATCGCTCTCTTGCAAGAAGGAGATCCAAACGGAGCGGTTCCTTATTTCAACGATGCTTTGGAACTTGACCCATACAATCTGCTAACCCTTGCCAGGCTGCTCGACGCCTATTCCATGTCCCATGAAGAGGAGAAGGCTATGGAAACGGCAAAGCGCACCGTTGCGGTGGAAGACACCGACTACTTTAAAATCCGCTCCTTGCCCGACTTGATTCCGGTCGAGACCTACAACGCCCATGCGTATCTAGGCTCCAAAGCTACAAACCTACCGGACCGCGCCTCGGAATTCGAGAAGGCGGTCGCTGGCTATCAACTTTATCTGCAACACACCGTGCCCTTGATCATGCAAATGGCCCAAACCGACCCGCACGCCGTCTATGGAGGCGAGAGTGTCGTTTCGGCGAAGGACAAGATGAAGAATGGCGCTCAAATTGCAGCTGCATTGGCGGATACCTACAAGAAGATGAATCGCCCTGCAGACGAGTCCCGTGCCCGGCAAGCGGAGCAAGCCTTTCTCCAGATAGCGGGACCACAGCTTGCGGCTAGCTAGCTGCTTTTTGTCATCCTGAGCCATTGAACACGGGGTGCTCGTGCCAATAACAGAAAACGAAGCGACCGCTGCCTCCATACGCGGACCTTCAACCACCGCCCCGACGACAACCACTAACCGCGTATGGAGGCTTTCACAGCCCGAGCTTTGTCATCCTGAGCCATTGAACCTGGGGTGCTCGTGACGCTTTAGAAAATGGCGGCAAAGCTACCCCTCCCCTTGCTGCGATGATTGTGCGCAGGAGGGGGAGGGGTCGGACCCGCCGCGCCACTTGCTGTAATCGGAGGCTCTCGCTTCGTCGCGGCTTCAAAGGGTCCGGGGGTGGAGGTTCCGGAAGCTTGGAATTTGACGCGGATTTTCAGACTAGAAGACATGAACAGCGTTCACCGGCGGCGCGTTAAAATAGCCGACACCCGGCTTACACAGGTCTGTATCTCCACTGCCAATGTGTAATGTCATCCCGATGGCGACAAGCGAAGCCGAGCCGAGGGACCCTCTCCGGCCTCCATTTCGAACCACTCGAGATCCTATTTCAGACTCGCGAGATTCGGACGGCTGTTGAGGGCAAAGACGTCCACGTCCCGCCCTCATTTTCTAAACTCCTCACGAACACGACGTTCAACGGCTCGGACGACAAAAAAGGAGAGCTGCCCCTATCCAGGGCCGTGTATGTGGCAATACTTCTTGGGCTCTTGCCCCTTGATATAGCTACGCATGACGGTCTCCGGGCAGTACATGGTAGCCAGTTCGTGGCTGTCCGCGCAGACCTCAACGGTTACGTACTCCACCGGCTTGGGCTTTGGTTTCGGCCTGATTCGGGGAGGCACGTTGATAGGAGGAACCGTGTCCGGCAGATTATTAGGATCGGATGGAGGCGGGTTGTCGGTCGAGTTATTGACGTCTCCGTTGTCGGGGGCCGTCGTCGGAGTCGTGCTCGGAGGCGCCATGTCGTTGACATGGTTGCTGTCTGAATTGGGGTCCGGTTGTCGGGTGTCCTGCTTGGTCGCAAACGGCTGAGTGTTGGCTTGCGGCTGGTCCCGATCGGGCTGCGGCACCGCGTACCGCTTATGCGCCTCTTGCATGATCGGCACCCAAATCAAGGTTGCGGTCGTGCCGCCGAAAACTTTGGAGCTCATGGGCAGTTCCGTGGCATTTTTCCCAACGCCGTGCGTGTTGGCCACCCAACAAATGCATTCGAGGCCATCGCTGTAACCGTCAAACCAAGCGTCCTTGTTACTCGAAGTGGTGCCTGTCTTGCCTCGGGCATTCGGTACTTTGCCTTTCACCACTCTCGTTGCCGTTCCGTTCTCTACAACGGCGAGTTGCAGATCTCGCATCTCATTCACAACTTGCGGGCTAAGCACGTTCGGAGCAATCTTCGGATCGTATTTTCGGATGACTTGGCCGTCCGGTCCTACCACCCGGTCTATCGGGTACGGATCGACGCGGTCCCCGCCCGTCATAAATACGCTGTACCCGCGAGCCATTTCAAGGGGTGAGACGAGGGGCGTGCCCAGCGCTATGGACATGAACGGATCGATCTTAGACGTAATACCGAATACGTTGTGGGCGTAGTCGACAAGGGTTTGTGGACCGAGCTGTTCGAGAATATGTGCAGCGCTTACGTTGTACGAAAAAGCGAATGCAGTCTTCACGGATGCCGAGGCGCTGTACTTACCATTGTCATTTTCCGGATCCCAAGCCGCGCCCCACTGATCGACGTAGGTTTTCCGCTCGTTAGAAACGTAGCTTTCCTCGTCAATAATTCCGCGGTCGATTGCGGCTGCGTAAAGGAAGGATTTGAACGACGATCCGGGCTGCAGAGTCCCGTCAGTAACGGCGTTGTGCTGATCTTTGTTGTAGTCAACTCCACCGACTTCAGCAAGGATTCGTCCCTTGTAGTCGATGAGGATGCAAGCGCCGTTGGTGACCTTGCCAGATCGCGATATCGCAACCGTGTGCCGAACTGCCTTTTCGGCCGTGTTTTCAAGGTGCGAATCCAAGGTTGTGTATATCTTGTAACCGCCTTGCGTCAGGTCGATGTCCGGCATGTCCCTCGTCAGTAAGCGTTTGACATGATCGACAAAGTAAGGCGCCCGAAGCACCCGTGCTCCGGTCGTCGGCGGTTTCGGGTTCAGTTGTGGCTTTTCGCGAAGAGCATGGTGGAATTGATCGTCGTTGATCATCTTCTCGTCATGCATGATCTTCAGGACCGAGTCCCGATTCTGCATCGCCCTTTTCATGTTGGTGAACGGCGTCTCGTCGCTTGGGCGTCTCACGCAGCGGACCAACAAGGCCGCATCGCTCGGATCAAGCTCGTTCAACTGTTTGCCTAGGTACACCTGGGCCGCTGCTTTGATTCCGTAGGCGTTGCTTCCAAAGAAAACATCGTTCAGATAGAGCGTGACGATCTGGTCCTTCGTCAACTCTCGCTCCATTTCAACGGCGAGGGCCATGTCCTGAACCTTGCGCTTGAGCGTCTTCTCTGGGCTTGTGTAAAGGCGCTTGGCAAGCTGCATAGTCAAGGTGGAACCACCCTGGCTGAACCGGCGATCCTTCATCGCTTCAACCGCGATTCGGAATAGGGATTGGACGTCCACTCCGTGGTGCTTGTAAAACCGCACGTCTTCCGCGGCAACGACTGCGTTCTTAACGACGAGCGGAATATCCTGCGAGTCGGCCGGCCGGCGGTATTCGTTGCTGATGATGTAAATCGGCACGCCATCGGCGCTGTAAAAGGTGGTTGGCTCGGTCTGGATGCTCGCCATCAACGCGGGCAGGTTGGTGATCTTCGATTGAGCCTCTTTGAGGGCTTGGGCGAAAACCAATGCGCCGACGATGAAGCCGATGCAAAAGATCGTCAGGAAAAGAAGGATGATCCTCTTGATCCAACGAACCACAGGGTTCTTTTTCTTGCGTGTTCGACTTCCTGTCGAAACGCCGGTCGCGGTGCGGGCGGCCATGTCTTGCCAGTATAAACGCTTCTAAGGGGCAGAACTATCCCCAAGTAGCCGCGCAATCTCTCGCAATTTGTCGCCGCTGAGGTCGCCGACCAGCGCAAAACTCTCTCCGCCACGCCTCCAGGTGTAGGTCGAAAGTCTCCCGTGCGCAAATCTTTGTAGCCTGGTTTGGTTCACGTCCCCTCTCAATTGAAAGAGCGTAAAGCGGCCCGTATCACCAACATAGGTTTGGGCGAGAACATCAGTGTTGTCGGGATGGATCGTCCGAGAATTTTCCAGTAGGAATCCACTCGATTGAGGAACGTTGACCGCGCTAAGACCGCTTTTAGCCGCCAGTCGATTTGCTTCCATCGTGGGGGTAACGACGACAGCTCCCTTGCGATCGATACGAAAATCTCCGGCTGCGAAGGTCGGATTGAAGTTAATCTTCGAGAACTCGAAATAGCCGACCTGAGTTCCTACTTCGTCAAACAGAACTCGCTTGAGGACGACTCCGCTGTTGGGCTCGATCCACATCTTTTGGACCACGTTGCCATGCGGATCGGAAACGATCACCACTTGCGTTGACCAGCCGGCCAATATCCCGCCATCGGTGATCTCCCTCGTAAGTTTGGGTCGCATCCGATCCCCGTCAGGAACCATCTTGGCCATCGGGTGGGTTTCATGGACGTGAGCGGGCTCTTGGTCGATCTCGTTGCGGTCCGGAAAGTAATGCAGCCTTTGATGGCCATCGTCGACGATGATTTGGCCCTTGTACTTGGAGTCGTCTGGAAACTCGATGCGGGTCTTAATCCCGTTCTTGAGCACGTATTCGATGTGGCTTACACGGTCCGGACCGTGCTTGAACTGGACTGTCCGCACGCCGGAATATTTTGCCGTGCGGTTGGCTAGCACTGATTTGCGGACAAGAGGTGGCAGGTCGGAAAGGTCCCTGTCATGATCTTGCCCCACCGAGAACGCAGCGAAGGCCACCGCAAGTATCAAAGCTATAGGCCTGAATATCATAGGTTGGTCAGATCCGACTCTGTCCACTGAGTGGACGAGTCACTTGAACGAGTCGTATCGTTAACCTCATGGACGGCAAGGCCTGGGCCAATCAGGTCATCCACGTTCGCACTGTCGGTATAGGTGCTCACAAGAGAAGCTTCGATCTGGTGACTCTTTTGCGGGGCCTGAACACCCGGTCTGATCGCGATCAGCGTAGCCAAGCATCCAGCCAAAGCCAGGCCTAGCGCCGGCTTCCAACCTCGCGCCACTCGGCCTCGCCATCTTGATTGCGGACGCACTTTATGGAGCCGTTCGTTAAGATCGCTTCGCCAAGAGAGGCTTAGGCTCTCCTCCGGTAGAGAGTTGACAACTCGCCGAATCGTCTGTTGAGATTCCGACTTCAGGAGCGCGTCCAGCTCCGATTGAGTTTTCTTCCTATTCATAGGGGCCTCGCCTCCTGTTTTATATATTCGGACAAAACGTTTTGCAAGTGTGACCTAGCAAGGAACAATCGGCTCTTTACGGTTCCGATGGGGATTGAAAGGGTCGTTGCGATCTCATCATAAGCCATGTCTTCCTTGTCGTGAAGGAGGAGCACGCTTCGCAATTTCTCACTCATCGAAGCAATTCCGCTTTCCACGAGGCGGCTTAGTTCTTGATCGAGCGCCACTTTCTCAGGTTCCCACCGAATGTCTGCAATATCGATTGGCTCGTCGTCTTCCGCTGACGGGTAGTAATCGGTGTGGGCAGGGATTCGATCCAGTCTTCTTGCGCGGTCAATGCAAAGGTTGTTCGCAATTCTAAACAGCCACGTTTTTACGGAGCAGCGGCCGTCGAAAGTCGCGAAGTGCTGGTAGGCGCGGATAAAGACCTCTTGGGTCAAATCTTCGGCTTCGTCCAAGTTGGAAACCATGCGCCGAATGAAGCCGTAGACGCGGTTTTGATACGCATCGATAAAACGGCCAAAAGCCTCATAGTCCTGACGCCTACACTTCTCGATAAGCGCCTTTTCGGACGCATCATCGAGCTGGTTCGAAGTCCTCAAACGTAAAGTCCCGGCACACGCTTGCATCTTATAACGTGCATAAACGGCTAATTTGTGGCAGTGTTCAGTCGGGACAAAGCATAAAGGGTGGCCGAAGCCACCCTTTACAGAGTTGATGTCGAAAGACCGCTTAGAAGCGAACTCCAACGTCGGCTACAAGGGCTCCAGAGTGGTTCTCGGAAGTTCCCACGTAACGAAACTCGACGAAGGCTGGAGTCGGTCCCTTAGCGAAGTTAAAGCCAAATCCTGCTTCGTAAGCGAACTTGGTTAATGTCGTTCCGGGTGCGTGCAGCTCGGCTCCGCCGACGCCGACCTCCCAGAAGGTCTGTTGCTGATCCATAACGTAATTGATCAGCACAGGGATTATGTTGACGTTGCTGTGACTGTAGTAGTCCACAGAGATCGACAGGTGCGATTTCATGTTCGGCGTCGTTACCGGCATGTCCTTGAACCTGTATTCCAGTCCACCCATAAACCATGTGGTCGAAGTTGCCTTACGGACCGAGCTGTCTGTGGGGTACGCGACACCGAGTTTCAGTGACAGACCCGTGGGAGTCGAGGTCTGTGCGTGCGCGGGTAGCACCGCGGCCGTTAAAGCGATCGCTCCCAGCGTCGCCATAATTGTTTTCTTGTTCATCCAAGCATCCTCCGTGATGGGATAGGACAATGTCCAGATGCAATCATAGCACGTTGTCCACGGGTTGGACTTATCGCCTATTGCGGCGGTTCACGCTAGTCTGCCGCTCTCAGGATCGTTTGAAGCGCCAGTTTTGCGGTGTCGATAAGATCTTTCCGAGAGATCAGCTCGTCGTGCGTGTGGATTTTGTCCATTCCCGTCGCCATAACGATACATGAAACACCCTTGGTGTTGTAAACATTGGCGTCACTTCCGCCAAGTGTCGTTCGCAGGGTCGGCTCGAACCCAAGCTCTCGGCTGGCAGTCTGAGCCACCGTCACCACTTTGGCATCGGATGCCACGCTGTAAGCATCATAGTGGCGCTCGTGATCAATCTTGACTCTCGCTCCCCATTCTCGTCCGGCCTCTTCGAATCGCTGGATCATATGGCCGACCTGCTTGTCGAGCTCTTCGACACTGGTGCTGCGAGCCTCTGCACGCATTCTAACTTCTGCACAGACCACGTTGACCGCGCTGCCACCCGTAATGATTCCTATGTTGGCGGTTGTCTCCGGCTCGATCCGGCCCAGCTTCATGCCCGCAATGGCGGCCGAGGCGACTTGAATAGCGTTGATGCCCTTTTCCGGATCCTTTCCAGCATGCGCGGGCTTCCCGATGATCGTGATGTCCAGCTTGTCGTGAGTTGCAGTCTGGGTGACGAAGGTGCCCACCGGAGGCCCGGTGTCAAGCACGTAGCCGAAGTCCAGCCCCAACTCCTCAATCTTTAGTGCCTCAGCGCCTTTCAGCCCAATTTCCTCCGCGCAGGAGAACAAAAGACACACATCCCCATGAGGCAGGTCATTCTCGAGGAGGCAATGAACCGCTTCAATCGCAGGGGCCATGCCGCCTTTGTCGTCCGCTCCCAGGATAGTGTCGGAAGCCGAGTAGAAGACACCGTCCCGCTCCTCTATCTCCAGGCCCGCGGTTGGCTCGACTGTATCGAAGTGGGCCGAGAGGAAGATCTTTGGCGCGCCAGGCTTGTTTCCGCGGAGCCAGGCGATGATATTGTTCGCATTCCCACCGATCAGCTCTCCAGCGTTGTCTTCATGAACCTCGAGCCCCATTTGCGTGAGGTGATCTTTAACGAACCTGACAACCTCCCGCTCCTCCAAAGCAGGCGCATTGATGAGACAGAGATCCCTAAACAGCTTAACCAGCCGATCCTCATTGATCATTTCGAGGCGAAGTATACGGGGGATGGGGGCGTAAATCGTAAATGGTAAATGGTCGGACTGGGGATTTCACGCAGAGTCGCAGAGGTCGCAGAGTTCGCAGAGTCGGAAGGGAGATTTCGTTCAGCGCTTTGCACTTCGCACTTTGTGCGATTTGGCGCTTGTGATTTGTCACCTTTTAGCCCTCAAATACTGGGTCATTCTGGCGATGAGGGCCTCTTGGACTTCTGGGGTGAGTTGAAGGTTGGGCTCGAGGCCGGCGCGTTTTTTGATTAGTGCGAGAGGGGACCATAAATTTCTCCTTTGCTTCATCTTCTGCTGTTTTGGGGGCTTTGGCTGCTTTGGAGGTTTCGGTGGCCTCGGGGTTTTGGCCCGGAGAGAGGGGTGCCGGGGGATTTTGAAGCCTTCGGTTTCGATCAGTGCCAAGTGGGCGTAATCCTCTGGTCGAAGGTTTCCTTTTAAGGAGCGTTTGACCATTCTGAAGATGTAGCCAAGGTTGCTCGCGACATTCGTAAAGAGCCAAGCGACGTCTCGTTGCCGCTTGCGCTTTTCACGGTAGCGCTCACAAGCTGCTCTAACTCGCTCTACATCCTGCAATTCGACGTATTCCTTGCAAAGTTTGCCGTGCTGTTTCCATCTGCGCACGAAGTAAGGCCCCATGCGCTTGCCACCGACGGTGACGTAAAAGCGATTGACCCAGCCCCGGAGGGTTTCATTGATAGAGCCTGCGTCTTGCGGAGCGGGGTGGTGGCCTTCTAGTGGTGGGAGCAACTGGGCATCTGCTGTAAGGTGTGGCGGCGTTGGGGCGTTGGGGTGCTGGAGATCGGAAAGCCAATCCGGTGTTTGGCTCGGCGCCGACTCCGTGAAGTCTACAAACTGGTATCCGGAAAAATCCATGTTAAGTTCTAGCTAAGGTGTTTGCACTTGTCGTGGAGCTGAGCCTTCCACTGCTCGAATTGCTCCTCATCGAGATAGGGCTTCGTGAGATTGGCGATGGCTTCCAGCAGGGCTGAGGAGTCTCGTGGGGCCGCCGGCCGCGGACCCACGCCGTATTTGCCGAGGTTGTCGTGAGCCCGGACGCGGACGGCCGGTGAGGCGTCTTCGACATTGCCGGTCGCTATGTCCACAATATGTGGTGTGCAGGATTCGAAGCCCTGTTGGCATAGAGCACGGATTCGGGCGGTTGTCGGGTCTTCTGTCGGGGTTCTAGGCTCGGTGTTATCCATATTAGACAGACGTACGTCTACGTGATATTGTGACACGGACTGTGGAGAATAGTGACGGTTTTTTGCGTTTTTGTAGGCAATTTTGTGGAGAGCGGGACGTGGACGTCCTGCGTAAGGTGCAGACCTGGAGGTCCGCGCTCCTAACTCCGGCGGCCACCTAACGAAGTCGGCAACTTCATGGAGGGCGGGACGTGGACGTCCGGCCTAAGGTGCAGACCTGCAGGTCTGCGCTCCTAACTCGGCGACCACCCCAACGAAGTCGGCAACTTCAAGGAGGGCGGGACGTGGACGTCCGGCCTAAGGTGCAGACCTGGAGGTCCGCGCTCCTAAACCG
>JANYLD010000287.1 GCA_025363835.1 Armatimonadota bacterium | reverse complement strand
GAAGCGAAACAAGCTCTTCCAAAACATCAAGCCCACGAACACTCTGCAAGTCATCAACCCGGACACTCACGCGGTCATAGCGGAATACACCCTAAGCGATGTCACCAGCCCTCACGGCCTCGTGGAGGACGCCAAAACCGGCCGTCTGTTCGTTGCCGGCCGCAACGGCAGGATGGCCATCCTTGACGCAGACACTGGCAAGATCGTCTCCACCATTGACGTCGCGAAGGGAAGCGATCAGATCGCTTTCGACCCAGGCCTCAAGAGAATTTACGTCCCGGGCAGTGGAGAGATGCAGGTCTTCGAGGAGACCGCAGACGGCGCCAAACTCATCGGCTCCGCACCTCTGCCCAAAGGTTGCCACAGCGTGGCGGTCGATCCGAAAACGCACGACGTCTGGGTCGTCTACGCCGACGACTCCAACAGCTATGCAATGAGGTACGAAACAAAAAGGTGAGGAACCGTGTCGCTTGAACAACGGTTGCACTGCTGCGGCCGCGATTCAAGCTAGCTTGCGATTGCTTGCCGCGCCTGGTTAACGATCCGCACAAACTCATCCGGATGGCGAAGCCGGAAAACGAACGATTCGTCGCAACCTTCAGAATTCCATTCCAAGAACACCTGGTAAGGCTGCTTCTCGCACCGGATGATGGATTGCAGTGGAATCCTGTGTAGCAAGCCTACTACGTCCGCTACGTGGGCTGCGAATATAAATGGACGGATGTATAAAAAGCCATCGGTGACTTGGACTGTCAACGCGTTTCGCGCTCCGCCGATCTTCGTATAGAAGTTCCGATTGGAGTGTCCAGAGGTCCACTTTTCCGAGAAGAGCACGTTTTCACTTTGCGAAGGCTTCAGCTCTGAAATTCGGGTGATTCCGCCAAAAATCAGGATGCAAGCCATTGGGACGCCTACCAGCATTAGGCCGAAAATCATGATGCCCGGATATCCGGTGGCCAGCCCAAGCCCAAGAAAGACAAGAGCCAAGAGGAGACCAGCGAGGTTGATGAACCAGTAGCGCCGAACGACAAACCAGTAAGCCGCCATCATGAACTGCACTCTACCAACTGAGCGAATGCCTGGTACTCGCTTAGACCCACTTGGCCGATTGGGAGGGAACGCGTTCGGGTAGAATTTAGCTTCAATTATCTAACCAACGGAGAAGTTTTTTGAGCTCAAATTCCGGCACGGCGACGGCCGACAAGGACGTCAAGGATCGCCAAAATAAGCCTCTTTCACCCCGCGACGCATTGACTCGCGAGGACTGCTTGGAGATGTTCAAGCAGCTTTATTTGGCGCGTTATTTTGACGTCCGCCTTATCAAAGAGAAGAAGAAGGGCCGGCTTGCCGGAACCCTCTATTCCTCCCACAACCAGGAGGCCATCATCGTCGGCTCCCTGTTTGGCCTGAGACCCAACGATTGGATCTCGCCCATCCACCGGGACATGCCCGCTTTCTTTATGAAGGACATGCAGGCTGGCTGGCGAAATCCAAACCGGATGGGAATGAGCATCGAGGACGTTTGCTCGCAGGTTTGGGGCAAGGTGACATCGCCTGGCCGGGCCAGAGACAATTGGTCGCACATCGGCAGCCGGTCCAAGCACATCATCCATTCGACATCCATGCTGGCGGGCACAATTCCGGTTGCAGCGGGCGTGGTTTATGCGGACCGTCTCAACGGCGGAGACGCGGTGGTGCTCACCTATAATGGGGAGGGCTCGACCGCCCAAGGCGTCTTCCACGAAGCCGTCAACTTCGCGGCAGTCCACAAGCTTCCTGTCGTCACCATCATTGAGAACAATCACTGGGCGTTCGGAACGCCGACCGAGCTCGAGTTTCCACTTCCTGATTTCGCCCGCCGTGCGGACGGGTACGGCATCCCCGGCTACATAGCGGATGGCCAGGACGTTTTTGACGTCTACGACAAGGTCATGGCTGCCGTAGAGCACGCCCGCTCCGGCAACGGGCCCAGTATTGTCGAATGCAAGACCTATCGCGCCTACGGCCACGGTGACCACGACAACACTCGCGCTGACAAGTATCGGCCGTCGGACGAGGTCGAAAAGGGCCGCAGTCGTGACCCCATCGGCGTTTGCCGCAAGTATCTTCTGGAGAAGGGCTACCTGAAGATGGAAGACGCAGGCAAGTATATGGCCGAGGGCAAGGACGCCGACAAGGCGAAAGACGAGGATTTCCCGCCCGAAGTTGTCGAGTACATGCACGAGGGCG